>CAIKHC010000382.1 GCA_903827085.1 uncultured Candidatus Nemicrothrix sp.
CCACAGGCTTCCCACTGCTGCTTCAGAAGTGCAGTGACATTGACGTTTGCAGGCACGGGTGTCGTCCCGAGGGAGAACGAGATGGGTCCCTTTTCCGCCTTCACCTGCTCGATCAGAGCTTTACCTGCCGCCGGATCATTGGTTGTGAAGCCTGAATCGAAATACCAGGGCGAATCTTTTTGGAACTGACTGACTGCCGCGCGATCCTCGGGAGTTTCGCTAATCAGACGAATCTTTGCAGGATCGGTGCAGAGTTTCAGCCCTTCGCGGACTCGAACATCATTGAGCGGAGCCTTCGCTGTGTTGAAAATCACGAAACCTTCCTCGGAATCGCTCCGATCAAAGACCACTTGAAGAGCTCCCGATTGCGCCTCACTCTTGAGTTTTGCCATCGCGGGGAAGTCGGTGGTGTGGAGCATGTTCACGTCGCCTGCAAGTAGCGCGTTCACCCGACTTTGCGGATCGGTGATTGGGCGGAACTCAAGCGAATCGAGATACGGAAGCTTGTTGCCCTTCGCGTCGGAGCGCCAGTAGTTCGGATTCTTCGTACCGCTCCATCTGTTGTCCGGAATCCATTCTTTTTGAATGAATGGACCCGAGCCAATTGGTGATCTCGTATTCGCTGGAGGTGCTGCGTCAAGTTGCGCGGGGGAAACGACATATCCGACCTGCGTCGTTAGTGCAGCGGGCAATGACGCGTCAGGATCGATCGTTGACACCGTCACACTCAAAGGACCCGATGCAACAACAGAAGCAATATTCGCAAGCGCAATACCGACCAATACATCTTTCTTCATTGCGTTGAGCGACTTCGCCACTGCTGCACCATCGACTGGCGTGCCGTTCGAGAAGTTCACATTGGGGCGAAGTTCAATCGTCCAGGTCTTGTAATCCGCACTTGGCGTGAATGACTTCGCGAGGTACGGCTGCGCAACGCCGTTTTCGTCATAGGCGGAGAGCGGATCAAAGATCGCCGAACCAACCGTGTGACCAGAAACTGCCCAACGATTGGTGGTGGGGTTGAAGCCGTCTGACTCTGCCTCGACTGCGAACTTCACTGTCCCGCCTGGAGTGGGGTCGCCCGCGACCTTCACTGTGACATCGGAACTTGCAGTTGCCGAATTATCGCCGCCACCAGAACTGCCGCACGCAGCAGCGAACAGACCTAGTGCAACCACCGCAGCAACCGCCGAAACAACCTGACGCAACCTTGAGTCTTGACTCATGCCGACCACCCCTTTCGCGAACAGTAACGCCGATCATTGCTTCTCGCCGGAATTTTCCTGAACGCGAAAGGGCCCGGTGCCGAAGCACCGGGCCCTTTCAACGATGTGATCGGTCCTGGGTTACTTATTCGACCCAGGTCTGCGTGAGACGAACCTCACCACGCTGGAACGGCAGTGCTGCCTGTCCGTCGGGAAGAGTCTGGTTCGTGATGTTGCGGACGTTCTTGGCCGCACCGATCGCCCATTGGGTGTGAGCGAGCCAGATATACGGAGCCAACTCGGTCTGACGCTTCTGCATATCGGTGTACGCCTGCTTACGCACAGCCGGATCGTTTGAGGCACGAGCCTTATCAAGTGCAGCATCAATCTGAGCATCCTTGAGACGAGCGATGTTCAGTGTGAGCGGACCAGATGCGTTCTTACCTGTCCACCAGACGTAATCGCCATCGGGATCAGAAGCTGCGAACTGACGCCACAAATTGACCGTGTAGTTACCGGTCACGGCATCGGAAACGAACTTGCTCTGGTCGGTTGTGGTGGTGTTCACAGTCACGCCACAGGCTTCCCACTGCTGCTTGATAAGAGCGGTGGTGTTGGTGTTGGCCGGAACTGGCGTGGTGCCAAGCGAGATCGTGATCGGACCCTTTTCGGCCTTCACCTGATCGATAAGTGCCTTGCCCTTTGCGACGTCATTGGTGGTGAAGCCACTGCTGGAATACCACGGCGAATCCTTGGTGAACTGGCTATCGGAGAAACGTTCCGCCGGAGTTTCGTTCACAACGAGCACCGCACTGGGATCGGTGCAAAGCGTAAGTGCCTGACGCACTCGAACATCATCAACCGGAGCCTTCGACGTATTGAACATCAGGAAGGACTCTTCGGTTTCGGTGCTGTCGGCAACAAACTGAATGTTGCCCGACGCCGCTTCAGACTGAAGGCGGTTGATCGCCGGCCAATCAGTGGTGTGGATCATCTGAACGTCGCCCGAAATGAGTGCATTGACTCGGTTCTGCGGATCGACGATCGGACGGAACTCCACCGAATCGAGGTACGGGAGCTTGTTGCCCTTGTCATCGGAACGCCAGTAGTTGGCATTCTTCGTGCCGACCCAGCGGCTATCGGGAACCCATTCCTTTTGGATGAATGGTCCTGAACCGATGGGCTGACGCGTCGCAGCAGCGCCTTCAGCCTTGTACTGGGCAGGAGCAGCAACGAAGCCGACCTGCGCCGTAAGGATGGCAGGAAGCGATGCCCACGGATCGGTTGTTGCAATCGTGAGCTGCGAGGGCGAGACCACCGTGATGGTGGACATGTTCGCAAGTGCCGCACCCGTGAGGGCATTGGCCTTCACCGTGTCGAGCGCAAGCTTCACCGCAGCGGCATCGACTGGAGTGCCATCGGAGAAGTTCACTCCGGCACGAAGGTCAACCGTCCAGGTCTTGAAATCGGCGCTTGGCGTAAACGACTTCGCCAAGTAGGGGGCCCACTTGCCTTCGGCGTCATAGGCCGACAACGGATCAAATACTGCGTTACCGATCATGTAGCCAGAAATTGCCCAACGGTTGCTGGCTGGGTTGAAACCATCAGTCTCTGCTTCAACTGCGAACTTGATCGAGCCGCCAGACTTGGGTGGCCCTGACGCCTTGATCGTTACATCAGTGGTCTTGCCGCCTGAGTCCGAGCCATTTGAGCTCGATCCACCGCACGCCGACGCAATCAGGCCAACGGCCATGACTGCTGCGACTACCGGTGCCCAGCGGCGGAATCCCGCACGCTTCTCCATAATTACTGCCTCCTTCGGCCACAGCCGACGGTTTGGTTCAGGGGACCCCACGGAACCCTGCGGTCGGCGGAACCTTAGACGTGACCCGGGGCACATGCGAGGGCAAGGGCTGATTTTCCGCAACGGACCCGAATCGCTCGGCCGAAGCGCAAGCCCGACCAGTTCAGGAGAAGGAGCCTCCGCCTTGGGCGGGGGGATCGACAACCCGTTCCGGGTGGCCGTGGTCGTGATCGTGGTCATGAGCGAGATGGGTATGAACGTGATCCATGATTGGCGCCTCGAGAAGAACTTCGCCACGTTGCTCAGAGGTTGACCATGACGCATCGATTGCGCTGCAGGTCAGGGTGAAGGATCGATCACCTTCCACTTCCCACAGCAGTGCTGGTCGTGCACCGTGCCAGCGCAACGCGAAGGACAACGAACCGCCGATGGTCGGCAATCGATGAACCGCAATCGGCTGCCCTAGCCATTCCTCTCCGAAACTGGGAAGCAGGTCAATGGTTGAGCCATCGTCGTTCACGACAATTGATCGAACATTGCGCAGGAACGCCGCAGTTCGGGCCGGATCGTGCGCGTCCGTTGCACTTGACCAAGTCCACAGGGGTTCACCTTCGAGCAGGTCGCTTCGGAGCTGACCGGTTGCGTTAGCGAGTCGAGCGCCATCACCAGGACCATCTGCGGCGATCGAACGCCGGGCCATCTCTTCTGTCAGTGAATCGAGGTGAAGTCGAACTGCCTGCGCTGCGTCGGGCTGACCGACGGCATCGAGCAACAGAACCGCCGAGCTGTATGCGCGTGCAGTCCAGCGTGCGTCGTAAGCGCGTCGATCCTCATCGGCGAGCCAATCGGGGCCCACCCCAACTCCGAAGAACGATCGAGCCGGACGAAGGCGACTTCCCCGCTGCCGTTTCGACAACCAATGCACTGCCGATGCCACACGCTCGACGAGTGCCTCGTCAAACGCAGTGTTCGCCGTTAGGGCAACGTGACGCTCAACGGCAACGACCCAACTCGCCGTCGCGTCAAGACGTGAACCATTGAGCGAACCGTCTGCACCTTGAAGATCCGTAGCGGCAAGAAGGAGTCGCTCAGCTTCTGCCGACAAACCCTGCTCATCAAGAGCCATTATGAGTTCTGAACGTTCGACTCCTTCAACAGGTGTCCCGGGCCAGCGCAACGGATCATCGTTGGCCGCATGCACAAGCAAGTGCGAGCGCGCCGCATCGATTGCTTCTTCGGTTTCAATCTGTCGTTCCGGAAAATCAAACCGCGGGGCGCGTGCGAGTTGTGCTTTCCATCCTGCGACAACTCGCTCGTGGGGCGGAAGGGTCGAGACATCGATTCGAGCGAGATCACTCGGGCCGACAACGCGACGCATTGGAAGAACGACTCGCAGCGTTGCTGTATGCGGGAGTGGGAAAACAAAACCCACAGTCACCGAACCTGACGTCGATGAGACTCCGCCTTGGGGGAATTCTGGAACCGCGTCTCCCACAATCGTCACTTCTTGGGCAGAACGCCCGCCGACAGCAATGCCGTAGCGCGATGGCTGACGGGAGAACAGTGCGACTCCGTCACCGTTCACGACGACGACGCCGTCGACGACATCGATCACCGCCGAGGTAGTAGATGTCCCCGACAGAGCGATCGCAACTGCGACAGGGATCTTCGTCGCATTATGGAAATCAACGACCAAAACTGGCAGACCAGTCGTTCCGTCTACGGCGCTCCACGCGCGCTGTTCGATCTCGCCACCGGGAAGCCGTAATCCACTGAGAACAACTGGGGTGGCTTCGACAAGCGACTGGCGAACATGTGCACCGCTTGAGGCCACATGCCAACGATCCTCAGCACCAACCCACCAATCGAGTGACCACGCGCCGCTTTCGGGCGTAATGACCCCGCGCCGGCTGATTGCCGCTCGACCTCCGGCCCCGATGGTTCCCAAAAGGGCCCACGACTCTTCGGCCAATTGATCGTCAGAGGTTTGGTTCACAACGACACTTTCCATCGGCGGCGACGCTACCCCCGACGGAAGCACCCCTCTTCATTATGGC
>CAIKHC010000383.1 GCA_903827085.1 uncultured Candidatus Nemicrothrix sp.
CGCATTTCGGAATCGCAGTTGCAACCAGGCGATCTCGTGTTTTGGGGCGCTGGTGGCTCGCAGCACGTGGCGATCTACATTGGCGGAAATCAGATCCTCCACACCGCCAAAGGTGTTGCGATCACATCTATGAATGGCTGGTGGACCTACGGTCCGATCATGTCATTCGGTCGCATTCCCTAAGCACAACCTGCGACTGCAATCTGATTCCGAGCTCGTTGGTGGCCGAACGCGTTAGTGAAACGTGAAGCCTCGATAGTTATCGCTCGCGACCCCGTCGCAGATCTCGCGGTAGGGGCCGACACCGGCGATGTACGGCATGAACACACGCGGCTTACCCGGAACGTTCGCGCCTAGGTACCAAGAATTGCCCTTGGGGAACAGGGTGAAGTTTGCGATCTCGTTGACATGATCGACCCACGCATCTTGTGCCTCGAGGTCAGGGTCAAGCTGTTGCACCCCGTGCTCGGCCATCCAACTGATGACCTCGCAGCTCCAATCGACATGTTGCTCAATGCTGACGATCATGTTCGTCATGACCGAAGGACTTCCCGGCGCAGTGATCATGAACATGTTTGGAAAGCCGTGAGTTGTGAGACCCAAATAGGTTCGCGGTCCTGCACTCCATTCGTCTCGAAGGGTCTTTCCGTCATTGCCGAAAATTTCCGGCGCAAGAAGTGGCCCGGTCATCGCGTCGAAACCAGTCGCAAATACGATCGCATCGAACTCATGAAGAGACTCGGTTGTTTCGACACCAGTTGGAACGAGTCGTGTGATCGGGGTTGACTGCAGGTCGACGAGAGCGACGTTGGAGCGGTTGAAGGCCTCGAAGTATCCGGTGTCGAGACAAAGCCGCTTCGCACCCACTGGGTAGGACTTGGGACACAACAGTTCGGCAGTGACGGGGTCAGTCACGATCGACCGAATTCGATCTCGCAGATAATCGGCGACGACTGCATTGGCGGCCGGATCAATCATGACATCGTTGAAGCTTCCGAGGAACCCGAAAAGCATTCCTTCTTCCCATATGGCATCGAAGCGACGCGTGCGCTCATCAGGCGCTACCTCGTGCGCTGACTGTTCCGACGATGGACTAACGACCCCTCCATACGAAACCCGTTGTTCGGCGCGGTGTTCGCGATAGCGCCGCTTAAGGGTCGCAACGACCTCGGGATCGAGAGGGCCGTTTTGCGCGGGAACGGCAAAGTTCGGTGTGCGCTGGAAGACAGTGAGTTGACGTGCTTGTTGGGCGATGAGGGGGATGCTCTGAATCCCTGAGGATCCTGTTCCTATGACGGCAACGCGTTTGCCTGTGAAGTCGACTCCCTCATGGGGCCATCGGGAGGTGTGAAGAATCGATCCTTTGAACGACGCGATGTCTTCGATCTCAGGCTCCTTTGCGGCCGAGAGTGCACCAACCGCCATGACAAGAAACTGGGCCGTCCATCGGTCGCCATGATCGGTGTCGACCGTCCATTCACTCGCAGACTCGTTCCACCGGGCCGACGTCAGGCGAGTGTCAAAGCGAATATCGCGCCGGAGGTCGAAGCGATCGGCGACGTGATTGACGTAGGCGAGGATCTCGGGTTGCGTGGCGTACTTCTCGCTCCAGTCCCACTCTTGTTCGAGGTCAGCGTCGAAGGAATAGGAGTAGTCGAGCGATCGGATATCGCATCTGGCCCCTGGGTACCTGTTCCACCACCACGTCCCGCCAACGTCATCGGCGGCCTCAATCCCAATGGAGCTCAGCCCCAATGCTCGCAAGCGGTGGTGCATATAGAGGCCCGCGAATCC
>CAIKHC010000384.1 GCA_903827085.1 uncultured Candidatus Nemicrothrix sp.
AGTCTGGTAGAGCGCCTGGTTTGGGACCAGGAGGTCGTAGGTTCGAATCCTATCGCCCCGACCATTTTCTGAAAGTATCCGAACTTAGTTCGGATCGTTTAACGACCGGGATGAAATCCTAGGCCTTAAATGTGTCACGGAACTCACCGGTTATACGAGTCGGGAGTTTAGTTCGGGTTTTCTTATTTATAATCCACGCCGTTGGCAGATTCCATTTCGATCGTTTGGCCGAAGACTTGAAAGAACGAATCGTTGTCGACCGCTCCTCAGGTCCGGGCTCATTTTCGGCAACTGCACCGCTGACGTTGGAATCGCGGTTTATCTTCCAGTCGATGGTGCGAGCACCCAAGGCCATCCTCGTGGCGCCGTTCAACAAGAATAAGCGGGAAGAATCCTGCACGAGGTCGTCGACCTCCGAGGTGTCGGGAAACTGACTCAGGATCCAAGCGCGCAGCATGCCGGTGTGCGGCTGCAACTCAGTCGCGAACCAGCGGGAGGTCTCAGGGTCCAGAGGAGGCCTGAATGGGGCGGACAGCCCACGGGCTTACGCCATCAGTCGCGGCTCCCGCAAGTCCGAGGCAAGAATAGTTTCCCAGGCATAAAAAGAACTAGAGGATTTTACCGCGCCGCGCATCGGCAACGAGCGCTGATTCGCATGGTGTTCTTCTCACGGGTAGACCATGACTGAGGCCGCGTGGTCTACGTCGCACGCATCTGGCACGGTCGCCAGGACCCGGCCTCGTTGGAACTGTGGCCGTTCGTGCCACAGGTTTTCCCGTCACAGAATGGAGACGATACGCGCCCTGCTGGTTCGGCCGCCAAGAATGGTGCCCGTCCAACCGAGGCGGGCGGTTGACAAACCGGAGCTTGAGTCCAATATTGGACCTCAAGGAATACCATTTGAGATGATGAAAGCACCCTCCATTATCAAGGCCGCGACCTCCACGTCGGCAGCAATTGAGCGAATCGCCCGGGGGCTGGAGTGGGCCGACGCCGAGTTTGTGGCCAAGAAGCTCGGAGTTCCGCTTGACCGCTTTGCCGTCCTAGTCGGTGTGCCGCGCTCAACCTTCTTTCGCCGGCAAAGCGAGGGACGGTTCACCGAGGCGGAATCGGAGCACATCATGCGGTTCGCGCGGTTGTGGCAGGTCGCCTGCGAGGTCTTCCGGAGCGAGGCCGGCGCGCAATCGTGGTTGAATCGCGCCCAGGTTGGTTTGGACGGCAACGTGCCACTGGACTACGCGAAATTCGAACTCGGCGCGCGGGTGGTTGAGGACCTGATGATGCGGATCCACCACGGCATTTTGGCTTAAGCGTCATGCGGCTTTGGCGCATAGAAAAGTCCATCTTCGCCAAGGAGGTTCGCTCCGGAAACGGAGCACGAATCTACGGTGGGCGCTGGAACAGCCCGGGGCGTCCGGCGATCTACTGCGCCGGCTCTCTGTCGCTGGCGATGCTCGAAGTGCTGGCCCATGTCAGCACAGAGGAGGACGCCGGCGAGAAACGCGTTTTCTTCACTGTCGATATCGACGACAAATGGATGGAAGAGATCGCCACGACCGATCTGCCACGAAACTGGCGGTCCGCGCTGAACGTGGGTCCTT
Organism: uncultured Candidatus Nemicrothrix sp.; assembly: GCA_903827085.1. Lineage (GTDB taxonomy): Bacteria > Actinomycetota > Acidimicrobiia > Acidimicrobiales > Acidimicrobilacustridaceae > Acidimicrobilacustris > Acidimicrobilacustris europaeus. Next base: position 1,602 of record CAIKHC010000384.1, read on the forward strand.
GCCGACGTCAGGGCGACGCCTGGTTGGGTCGTGGGCATTCGGTGGCGTGGAGAGTCCCGAGCGCTCTGGTGGCCGGAGAATTCAACTGCATCCTAAACCCGGCGCATCCGCACTACCGAAAGGCAGCGCTGTGGTCCGCGGGAAAGCCGCTGCGACTTGACTCGCGACTGTTTCTGGACGTCGGAAAAACCGAGTGATGCTCTGGAATGTCTTGGGTCCCGGATCGCGAATCCGACGACTGGAAACCAAGCGGGGACTATGCCTCCGCGAAGCGTCCGCAGTGCAAATGCGTTTAATCACGGGGACCGGCAGTTCTCAAACGATTCCAGCCTGATGTTGATCTGACACCAGCGAGCCTTTGCCGCGAATCGAGGCGTCAGCTACGCTACGCTCGGTAATTCGACTCCTGTTCACATATCACTGCCGTTACCGTTCGCTGCTTAATCCGCCCCGGACCATTTTCTATAAAACACAGGAATGCGGCTCGCGTGGTGGGGCCGGTAGGCCCAATCGGGGACCGGAGGGGCGAGGTGAATCCGACCGCGAGCGGCTACTACAGCTGAAT
>CAIKHC010000385.1 GCA_903827085.1 uncultured Candidatus Nemicrothrix sp.
GTCACCGTGAGATCTGGCCCATCAAGGTGACCATCTTCGATGATGACTTCACCATCGGTGGTGTCGACATGGCCCTGTACATCGGCATCGAAGGGGGTGTCGGTGACCACGAGGTTCATACGGACGGCGACCGGGGGAGCGGTGTCGGGCCGGGGCAGAGTTTCCCGAAGCGTTCGTGCAGCATTCATCCAGTCGGGGCTCAGGAATGGATAGGCAGTCGCCACGGGTCCTCCACAGAATTGTCGTGAACTGCTGACCCTATCCACGTCGGGAGGGGTTGGCCCGGTCGGCATCTACGATGCTTCTCCATGTCCGCTCGTCTCACTCGCGACAATGTCGCCAAAGTCGCCGATCTCGCTCGGCTCAATCTCTCCGAGGCCGAACTCGAGCGATACACCGAGCAACTCGGTGCGGTGCTTGACCACGCCGAAGACGTCGCGTCGCTCGATCTCGACGGAGTTCCGCCGACTGCACACCCGTTACCTCTCGTGAATGTGTTGCGCGATGACGTGGTCGTCGAAGGCGTCGATCGTGAAGAAGTTCTTTCTCAGGCCCCTTCGGTTGAGGATCGCCGATTCCGGGTTCCCGCAATTCTCGGAGAGGAGCCCTGAGATGAGTGCCATTCCTTCTACTGCGCTCGAAATCGCCGCCGCGGTTCGCTCCGGTGAACTGTCGGCCCGCGAAGTCCTCGACGGTCACCTTGCTCGTATCGATGCTCAAGACGGCGAGATCAACGCATTCAACCTTGTAATGATCGACGAAGCTCGCGCCGCTGCCGCTGCAGTCGACGCCCAGGTAGCTGCCGGCGAAGACCCTGGCCCATTGGCCGGAGTACCTCTGGCTCTCAAAGACAATCTGTGCACTCGTGGCATCCCAACCACATGTTCAAGTCGAATTCTTGAAGGCTGGCGACCGCCTTACGACGCAACCGTCGTGCAGCGCGTCAATGCTGCCGGTGCGGTTTCGATCGGCAAAACCAACCTCGATGAATTCGCGATGGGTTCATCAACCGAGAACTCAGCATTCGGACCAACGCGCAACCCGCGTGACACAAGCCGGGTGCCTGGTGGATCATCGGGCGGTTCGGCTGCTGCTGTCGCTGCTGGATTCGCGCCTCTTTCTCTTGGTTCCGACACTGGCGGTTCGATTCGCCAACCTGCAGCGCTCTGCGGTGTTGTTGGCGTCAAGCCCACCTACGGAATGGTGAGTCGGTACGGGCTCATTGCCTTTGCCTCGTCGCTCGATCAGATCGGCCCGTTCTCCACCACCGTTGCTGACTCGGCGTTGTTGCTCGAAACGATCGCCGGCTACGACGGCCGTGATTCCACATCGATTAATGCGCCGGTTCCTTCGTTGCTCGAATCGCTTGGCCAGGGTGTCGACGGGCTCCGCGTTGGGCTCGTTACCGAACTCATGGGCGAAGGGATTGCTCCCGATGTTGCAGCTCGTGTTCGGCAGGCCGCCGATGCGTTGACTGCGGCCGGAGCACAGGTTGGCGAAGTGTCCGTTCCTGCTGCGGCCTACGGGTTGTCGGCGTACTACCTCATTGCTCCGGCTGAAGCGTCGAGCAACCTTGCCCGCTA
>CAIKHC010000386.1 GCA_903827085.1 uncultured Candidatus Nemicrothrix sp.
GAATACCAGCAGCAATCGGCGGACGCTTTGGTCCAGTGCGCACAACGTCCTCGCGAGACAACACCACACGAATTGCTTGTCGATGTTCATACGCAAGTTCACGAGCAACGCGACCAACATCGGTCGTCAACTTGCCTCCGAATGCGCCGCCGTTCGCGAGCGACGTAAACGGCTCGCCACCAGGTTCGCACCACGACGCGTCGGTCTCGAGATAGGCCGGCTCGACCCAACCAGTTCGCAGCGTCAGTTCCCAATCGCCTTCAGGAAGCTCAAGCGGCGGCTCTGGCGATGTCGTTCCGTGCCGGCCTTGGACTTTGCCCGCCAACGCGCGGGCTTCAGGCAACGAACCAGCGACAACCCATCCACCTTCACCATTAGGAATAGCAACGAGTGCATCGGACGGCGCAGTGTCTTCGGAGAACCCACCGCGACCAAGCACAACCTCTGCAGAAACCTGCTGTGTTGATCGACCTTCGATAGTTGCCCGGCGAGACGCATCGGCGGAATTCCGACTTTCACCTCGTGCATGTTCCACGACAGACGAACCGCTCACGACCATCGACCATGCTTCGCGGATCGTTTGCCAGCCGGTGCATCGACACAGGTGCGCAGCCAAGGCGCGATCAACTGCATCGAGATCGTCGGCCGCGGTGTTTTTCGAACGCAAGCCTTCAAGTCGACACACAATGCCGGGGGTGCAGAAACCGCATTGACTTCCGCCGGTCGCTAACAGTGCATCAGACCAGCGTTCGCGGTCTTCTTCGGCCAATCCGTCGACGGTGGTAATCACGCGGCCGGCGATGCGGCGAACCGGCGTGACACAAGCAACTCGCGGTGCACCGTCGACTAACACCGTGCAGCAACCACACTGACCCTGCGGATTGCATCCGGCTTTTGGCGCCCGATTTCCAAGCCGACCGCGCAACGCCGCCAACAACGACACGCCGTTGTCGGGAACGCTCACCTGTTCGCCGTCAACGACGAACGTGATCTGCGCAGTTTCGGCTGGAGAGGAATCAGTCATGCCACCACGTCAGGTTGAGAAAGAAAGAGGGCGCTACGCGACGACGACCGCCCGAAGGCGGTCGTCGATCAGAAAGTGAAAGAAAGATCAGCTGAACGAGTTACCGCAACCGCAGGTCTTCTGCGCGTTGGGGTTGTCGATCGCGAAGCCCGCACCCTGAAGGCCATCCTTGTAATCAAGGGTGGCGCCAGTGAGGAGCTGAGCGCTTGAAGGATCGACCACGACCGGAACACCGAACTCGGTGTTCACGACGTCTTCTGAATCCTTTTCGGAGTCAAAGAACATTTCGTAGGAGAAGCCACTGCAGCCGCCGGGGCGCACTGCAACGCGGAGCATGAGATCTCCCTGGCCCTCTTGGGCGATGAGTTCGGCGACCTTTGAAGATGCGGTTTCGGTGAGCGTGATCACTGTTGTCCTCCGTGATTCAGCGGTGTATCGCAAAAGGGTAGCGGAATCATCGCCAAGATCACACGTTTGGGCGGGGTGAGCCCTCTCCTCGCCGGTAGATTTCCCGTATGGAAGCCCTTCCCACCAGCGATGAGATCCTCGCTGCACTCCGAGGTGTGGTCGATCCCGAGCTCGGGGCCGACATCGTGGAACTGGGTATGGCCCGCTCCGCAACCGTTTCCGAAGCTGGCGCTGCGGTCGTCGTGGTGGCTCTCACCACCGCTGGCTGCCCGCTGAAGGCCCAACTGAAGCGA
>CAIKHC010000387.1 GCA_903827085.1 uncultured Candidatus Nemicrothrix sp.
AGCCGTGGGCGACGAATTGAGTCTTCAGGAATCGGGCCGGTTGGTTCTCGACGATGGCTCGGTTGTCGGCTTTGGTGTCGATGATCGCCTTGGGCGATGGATGTACGGGACCGACCGTGACATCGATTCGTGTTCGCCCTATGGCGCGTTGGTGCGTCGCTCACTTCTCGGTGACTGGCTATCGACGACTCCTGCGGCGTCTTATGAAGAAGCTGGCGAGTCGCTCTCTGCGTTTGTATGGGATTCGGGCGCGAAAGTTGTCATCGCAACGCGAGCAGTGCTCGTTGAACGCTTTGATATCAAGTTCAAAGATCGGACAGTTGTTGCCCCGTTGGCTGAGCAACTACGTCGGCGCGACCGCCGCTCCGCTTCACATGTCCTCGTCATCGGACCGAGCGTCGAACACTTCGAGGGCGGTGCGCGCGAGTCCCGTACTCCAGCATTGCTTCGTGAACTTGTTGCTTCAGGTCGAATTGTTCACCTACTCCCGGCCGATGCTGAACGATCACAGCCATGGACAGGAAATCTCGAGACGGAAGGCATCGAAGTGGTTGATGCTCCGCTGGGATCGGATGAACTCCTCGCGCTTGTTCAAGCAGTGCAGGGGCGCCTCGAATTTGTGCTCGTCACTGATCCGCTCGTGGCGGTGTGGTGGGCGAGTTTCCTACTCGAATATCTCGGAGACGTTCCGCTGGTCTACAACGCTGCAGGCGTTGACGGGTCAGGCGATCGCATCGTGGCAATGGAAGCACGCGTCGCTCGTCTTGCAGACGTGGTCCTGGACAGCGATGTTTTCGGCGAGTCAGCTCCGTCGGTGGGACAAATTATCGAGGCTGTGAACGCAGTCAACGAACGCCGGAACTGAGCCTCGGCCGGCTACTTCGCCGGCCGGTCTAGCCTTTCCCTCCCATGGTGTCGTCGGAAACTCTCCCGTTCGTTCGGGTCGTACTTCTTGATTTCAACGGTGGCAGCACCATCGTCGAAGCCGTGGACGCTGTGACCAAGACGCGATGGCCTGCTGAACGTCTCGAGATTGTTTGCGTTGACAATGGTTCAACCGACGGAAGTCTTGAAGAGATTGAGCGACGATTCTCTTCCGTCGCAACAATTCGAAATGGGAAGAATCTTGGATTCCCCGGAAACAACGTGGCGATGCGTGATCTCGATGGCGTCGATTACGTCGCTCTTGTGAACAGCGACGCGCTTGTCGAGCCGAATTGGCTGGCACCCCTCGTCGATCGAGCATCTTCGGACGAGGGCATCGGAGCTGTGAGTCCAAAGATTCTTTTTGCAGGTCAGTTCGTCGAGATTCCCGTCGCCATCAACGTAACTAGCGGTGGCTCGGCAAGCCCAGTCGTTGTGCGGGGTGTCTCGTTCAATGGAAGCGATGTCTTTGGTCAGTCGCATGTCGCCGATGGCGGCGGACGATCTTCCGATCGCACTGGCATCTTCGAAAGGCTTTCTGACACGTGCACGCTGCGTGTTCCGGTGTCGATGGCCGAGCACTCACTTTCGTCGGCACGCATAGTCATCGACGTCGAGGCCTTTGAGAGTTGCGTGCTTTCCCTCCCAGGGTCGGAGCAATCTGAACATGCTCTTTCATCCG
>CAIKHC010000388.1 GCA_903827085.1 uncultured Candidatus Nemicrothrix sp.
ACCTGCCGCTCAAAAAGATCGCGTGCGGACACAAACGACGCGCTTGGGCCGCTGACATTGCCGAGTAAACGCCGAACGCTCGTGCTTCATAAGACGCAGCTGCCACCACTCCACGTTGTCCGTCACCGCCAACGACGACGGGTTTTCCGCGTAGTTCAGGCTGATCAAGTAGTTCAACCGATACGAAGAACGCATCCATGTCCACATGGAGAATGTTTGCGATGTCGCGCGGCTTGTTCACACGCGCGTGACCACCAACGACGATCGGTCCGAACCTTCGATGTTGTAGGCGAATGAACGCGGGTCATCCCAACGGTGCATCAACCATTCAAGAACCGGTTCGGCGACCCATGGCGCACCATCGTTGAGATGCATCCCGCACTGATCAGGGTCAACCCATGCTGCAGTTTCGACGATGCCGTCGGGATCATCGAAGCGGAGTTCGCCTTCCCATGATTCGGCCAACCACGCTTCGACTCGAAGTGTCCACCCCATATCGGGGGCACTGGCGGTGATCTCATACAACTTCCCCGCCCACTTCGTAACGACGAGGCCTGTTTCTTCAACCACTTCGCGACCAATGCCTTCGACCACGGATTCACCAGCGTCGATGACGCCACCGGGTGGACTCCAATCGAATGACCCGTCACGGCGCCGATTGCGCACCAGGAGGAGCCCCGCCGGACCCTCGATCACCGCGCCGCCCACGAGCCAGTCGCGCATTGCTTAGGACGCGTCCGGAGGAAGTGGGCGACGGAAGATGCGATCACGAACCGCCCACCACGTCACGAGAAGAAGTGCCTCGAAGACGATTCGCGATGACATTTTGGAGGTCCCGCGTTCACGATCGTTAAACGTGATCGGAACTTCCACAATGCGGCCGTCACGGCGAGCAATGTTGTACGCCATCTCGATCTGGAATCCGTAGCCGTCTGCAGTCACAAGATCGAGCGGAATCCGCGACAACATCGGAGCGCCATAGCAACGAAACCCTGCGGTGGCATCGCGCACCTGGAGCCGGAGCACAATTGCGGCGTAGCGATTGCCACCCCGAGACAACCACTCGCGATAACGCGGCCAATCGGGGATATGCCCGCCTGGGACATACCGAGAGCCGATGGCGAGGTCGGCGCCAGACTCAACGGCGTTCACTAATGAGGGAAGCGCCGCAGGATCGTGTTGAAGATCGGAGTCCATTTCGATCAACGCGTCGTAGCCATTGGCGAGGCCATAGGCGAAACCGGCCCGATAGGCCGATCCCAGTCCAGCTTTGGCGCCTCGACGGAGCAGCGATACGTGTCCCCCGTTGTCAGTTCCCCATCCCTCGGCCAGATCTGCGGTTCCGTCGGGGCTTCCGTCGTCGACCACGAGCACATCGGCCTTCGGCAACGCCTTCTGAATGCGCTCAAGGACCTCAACAATGTTCTCTGCCTCGTTGTAGGTCGGCAGGATGATGAGCGGCTTCACGGTTCCAACTGTAGGAGCATCGAGCGCTCCCCCGGTGCGCAGCCCACTCGCTCAGGCCCGTACGATGGCACCGATGTCCACGCCAACCCCCACCACCCCATCTGCATCCACGACAGTCTCCGCCCTCCCCTCCGTTGGTGCACGGGTGCTTGCGTTCCTTGCGATCCTGATCGGCGGCACCGCCGGCGGTGTCATCGGGTACGCCTTCGTTGATCTTCAAGTGACTGGCGATTCCTCTTTATGGGCGGGACTCGGCGCTCTCTTTGGCGCAGTAGTCGCCGCGCTTGGTACCGCAGTGGTCGTCATTCTCACCCTCCGAGCAATGGGCGAATGGAACACCATTCGTGCCCGCGAAGAACTCGCCGCTGCCTCAGCGAAATCGAACGCAGCGAACCGAAACGTTCCGCGCGTTCGGTAATGAGCCACGACACAGAAGCCCTGCTTCATCTCGCAACGTCGACTGCGGCCCAAGCAGCGGCGCTCATTGTGGACGGACTTTCTCGCGCTCGCACCTTGGTCGACACGAAGACCACGGGCACAGACATGGTCACCGAGATGGACAAAGCCTCCGAAGCGCTCATCCTTGGTCGACTCACCAACGAACGCCCCGACGATGCAGTTCTCGGCGAAGAGGGCACAGACCGACCGGGGTCGACGGGTGTTCGCTGGATTGTCGACCCAATCGACGGCACAACGAACTACCTCTATGGCCACGCCGGATTCGCGATCTCGATCGCAGCAGAGATCGATGGCGAAATGGCCATTGGTGTCGTCCATGACCCTCTTCATGCCGAGGTCTTCACCGCCATTCGTGGCGAAGGCGCGTTCCGAAATGGTCTCCCGATCCACGCTTCCGCTGAAACGAAGTTGTCTCATGCGCTGGTCGCAACCGGCTTCTCCTACGAGCCCGATCGCCGTCAGCGTCAGGCAGCAGTGCTCGGCAAGATCATCGGATCAGTTCGCGACATTCGCCGTATGGGCGCGGCATCAGTCGACTTGTGCTCGGTTGCATGCGGCCGGGTCGATGCCTATTACGAACGCGGCCTGCAACCTTGGGATCACGCTGCTGGGGCGCTCATTGCAACCGAGGCGGGCGCACTCGTCGGCAATCTCACCGGCGGAGCACCCGAATTTGAGTTCTGCCTCGCTGCGCCTCCAGCGTTATTCAACGACCTGCGGACGCTGCTCATCGACGCCGATGCAGCCAATGCGTAACCATCGTCCGTAGCACCAAAGTTGGAAAACCTGACGTAGCGGTCTCCCATCGGTGACAATGGTGACTTATGGGAACCCGCATCCTTACCGTCGAGGACGACGAACGAATCCGTACCGCCGTTCGCCTCGCCCTTGAGGACGAGGGTTGGGAGGTTGAGGAAGCAGACACCGGCGAGGAAGCGCTTCAAGCGTTCACCCGCCACCCCAGCGATGTGGTCCTGATCGACATCATGCTTCCCGGCATCGATGGCTTTGATGTTTGCCGCTCTATTCGACGTATCAGCGATGTTCCGATCGTCATGGTTACCGCCCGCGCCGACACGCATGATGTTGTTGCAGGCCTCGAAGCTGGAGCAGACGATTACCTCACCAAGCCATTCGCTCCAAAAGAACTTTCCGCGCGAATTCGCGCGCTACTTCGCCGAGCACGAACAATCGACCTCGCTCCGACTCATTTGCGCTTCGGTGATCTCGAGATCATTCCGGAAGAGGGAATCGTCCTTCGCGACAACGCCGAAGTTCATCTGACGAAGACCGAGTTCCGACTTCTCGTTGAACTCGCATCAGCACCCGGCCGTATCTTCAGTCGCGAAGTTCTTCTCGAACGCGTTTGGGGCTATGGCTACTTCGGCGACGGTCGTCTCGTTGATGTCCATGTGCGTCGTTTGCGCATGAAGGTTGAACTCGATCCCGCTAACCCGCGCCACGTCATGACAATCCGCGGCCTCGGCTACAAACTTCAGCAGTGACCAAACCCATCACGACTCGCACTCGGCGGCGACGTCGAACCCGGATCAGTGCTCCAGTCCGCCGTCGCTTTGGCCTTCGCACACGCCTCACCTTGACCTTTGCGATCGGCGCTGCGGTGCTGTCGGCAGTCCTGGCGTTCGTCACCTTTGGCCTCACCCGCCAAAACCTGATTGACCAACGGCAATCTTCGTCAGTCACACGAGCATTCGCGAATGCTGACCGTTTGTCGGTTGAACTTCCCT
>CAIKHC010000389.1 GCA_903827085.1 uncultured Candidatus Nemicrothrix sp.
GTCTCGCTCCGTAACGGCGTCTTTGTCGTCGTTATCGCTTTGCAGTTTGTTCTGGTGTTGGTGAACGGCTCCACGACCATGGCGCTACCCAGTATTCGCGATGGGCTTGGCGCGACAAATAGCGAGCTGCAGTGGTACGCCTCACTGTTCGCGCTGACGTTCTCGTTGGTTCTCGTTCTCTCTGGCCGTCTCGGCGATCTGTTTGGGACCCGACGTCTGCTCATGATTGGTTTCGGCGCGCTTCTTGCATCATGGGCCCTCAGCGCGGCCTCGCCGAACATCTATTTCCTTCTTGTTGCTCGCGCGCTCCAGGGAATCGCCGGTGGCGTAACCGCGCCCCAGCTCTCGGCGATGATCCAGCGCACGTTCAACGGCCACACCCGCACCCGCGCGTTCTCAATTTTTCTCATGTTTGCCGGTGCCGGTTTCATGATCGGACAGCTCAGTGCAGGTGCGCTTACGAACGCGAACCTGTTTGGTATCGGTTGGCGCTGGGCCTATTTGCCATTCATTCCGATTGGTCTTGTGGTGTGGCTCATCGCCGCGAAGGTCTTGCCTGCCACGCAACCGGGAACGGCAGGCCGACTCGATGTCACGGGTGCAGCAGTTCTTGCCGTTGTCGCGTTCTTCTTGATGTTCCCGCTCATCCAAGGACGAAATGCCGGATGGCCGGTGTGGATCCTGCTCATGTTGGTCTGCACGTTGCCGCTTTTCTTTGCATTCATTCGCTATGAGAAGAACCTTGTTCGCAAAGGCGGCGACCCCCTCGTCAATCCGATTCTGTTTGCCATTCGCAGTTTCCGCATCGGCAACATCATCACGTTGCTTGTTGGTCTCTTATCGGCAGCAGGTCCGATTTATCTCATCCTCACGATTCAACTCGGGTTCGACATTGACCCCCTTCGGGCGGCGATCCTCACCTGTCCCATGCCGTTCGCCAACATGTTTGGTTCGATGGCGGCGGCGCCCCTTCTGCGTCGTTATGGACGCGGTGCAGTTGTGATCGGTGCCCTACTGAACGCGCTCTCTGCTGTTGTCGTTCTCTATGTCGCTCGCGTCGGCTCCTCGGAATTTGAAGCAGTCCACTTAGTGCCTGCAGTCGCGCTCCTTGGATTCGCGCTTGGAATTTCCATCGCCACCACGATCGCGTTCGTCTTGTCCGAGGTTCCGCACGAATACGCCGGCGCGGCATCGGGCGTCCAGGCAACTGGCCTTCAACTCGCCGGTGCAATCGGCATCGCCGTCATCGGTCTGGCCTATTGGGGTCGCATCGGTGGTTCGGAAGCCGAGAGTGCCTACCTCGACGGAATCAAGGCTGTTATGTGGATCACCATCGGGCTTGCGGCAGTTCAAGCCGCGCTCGTGTTGTTGCTGCCCAAACACAACCCGGGGCCGGACGAAGAGTTTCGCCTCGCCGACCCCGAATTACTCGTGATGCCTGACCTTCACGGCGACAACGTTTGACTCGTTGTTCCTCAGTCGGTGAAGTTGGGGACCACAACAAACGCGTCCGCGACGAGTATCGGTGCGCCACTGTGCCTATCGTTAGCCACGCATGAGCGATGTTCCCCACAGCCCCGGATGGTGGCAAGCCGGCGATGGCCGTTGGTATCCGCCGCCTCCTGGCCTCACCGACGAAATGCCGTCGCGAGCGCCAACGCCCGCTCCCGATCATCCTCCGTACCCGTTCGACCCAAGTTCGCAAGGTCCGCTCGCTCCCGTTCCGAGACCTCAACGATCATCGCGGCGTCCGCTCTTCCTCGCCGTCCTCGCGATCTTCGTTATTGGTGCGCTCCTGTTCGGAGTTGGCGTTTCCATCGTGCCGGACTCGTCAAAGACTGCGAAAGCAAGCGATGCCGAGTACCAAATGGCGATTGAGGATCTGCTGGATTCCGAACTGATCAACCTCATCTTCATCGAAACCTTTTGGGAGAGTTACAACAGGTACCGAGAGGAATGGACTGCATCCACCGAGGCCGAGCGACCAGAAGTTACTGACCGTTGGCTTTCCGAAATCGATTCCGAAGTCGCGCAATTTCAACTCGACCTTGAGCAGATTCAGGATGACTACGCCGCTCGTGACTACCCGGACGGCTCGATACCAGATTTCGTTCGCGACCTTGCGATGATCCACTACACAACATGGCAGCTATGGGCGGACGAAATTCTTACGGTCGCTGACGAATGGCTTCAAGACCGCACGTCGACGCTCAGCTTGTATGGCTACGTCACTGAGGTGCGGCCAGAACTCGATACAAACATCGAGGCCACATTCGTCGAATTGTGCGCAACGCTCCGAGAGACTCAACCAACGGATGGTTCGTACATGCTCACGATCAACGACATCTGTGCTGATTCATGAGTGAAGCCCGGTCTTCAGAAACGTCAACCGACAGCGCTGAATCTGACGGTGCAGCACTCGATGGAAATGGGCCGTGCCTGTCTTGTGCTTCACCAAATGCGCGCAGTTGGCAAACGCCCGACGGCCCGGCTCGTTTGTGTCCGCCGTGTGCAACGCTCAACGGAATTGGTTGCCCGTAACGCCAAGAGTGCGTTCAGTGTGTTCCCGCACTGGATCCAAGGCTGACTTCGATGACTTGGCCAGTCATACTGCTTGCCGCATCGGCAGCGACGAACAACACCGCTCGTGACACTTCCTCGGGATCCATCCACGCCACACCGAGTCGATTCATTGCCTGATAGCGCGGAGTGACGTCTTCACGAGTTGGTGCATCCATATCGGGACAAAAGAGTTTGTACATCGCCTCGTTATGCAACATTGCGGTGTCGACTGCGGCAGGCGCAATGGCATTGACGGTGATGCCCTTGTTCGCGACCTCCATTGCCAATGACTTCACCATGCCAATGACGCCCCACTTGGCCGCGACGTAATGCGCGAGGTTGGCATTACCCATGCGGCCCGCCATTGACGATGTCGCGATGATTCGTCCGTATCGGCGATCGAGCATGTGGGGAAGGACAGCTCGGATGGTTTTGAACGTTCCGGTGAGGTCGACATCGATCATGTCGTTCCAGGTGTCGTCATCGAGTTCGTGAAACTTTCCGTACCCGGTGACACCTGCATTGGCGACACAAATGTCGATCTGACCGAAGGCTTCGATGCCGGCCTCGACCACAAGGCCGATACCGGCGGTGTCACGGATATCGGCGGGCATCGACAGGCATCGCTGTCCGGTCGCTTCAACCAGGGCGACGGTCTCGGCCAGTTCTGCAGCTGTCCCCAATGCATAGGGAACGGTGGCGATATCGGCGCAGAGGTCGGTGACAACGATGTCGGCCCCTTCAGCGGCCAAGGCAATGGCATGCGCCCGACCCTGACCCCTTGCTGCTCCCGTCACCAGCGCGACTCTTCCCTCAACGGCCCCCATGGCTCCCCTTCTCCCCTGATACTTCGACCCTCGCTGACGACGCTAGTAGTCGACGGCCTAGCATCTCTCCCGCAGCAGCAGGCCACCAGCCTGTTCAGATCGAGGGGAAGAAAATGCCAGTTGCAGGTCAGCGCGATCCAGATCAGATTCGAGACGTACTTACCGACTGGATGGCGCGGCAGATGCCCAACGCCACCGAGGTCACCATCACCAACTTGGTGGTTCCCCAGTCGAGCGGCTTCTCAAACGAAACGTTCCTGCTCGACGCCAGTTGGGTCGAGAACGGCGAGAAGGTCGACGCCGAACTTGTTCTTCGCAGTCAGCCAGTCATGAGTTTGTTGTTCCCCGAAATCGACCTCGTGACCCAGCAGTACTTGTCGATGAAGTTGCTCGGCGAGAATTCCAACGTTCCTGTTCCCAACACGCGTTGGGCCGAGCGCGACACCGCCATCATCGGCGGTCCGTTCTTCATGATGGATCGCTTGGACGGCCTCGTTCCTGGCGATGCACCGCCGTATACCGAGACTGGTTTCGTCGTTGATATGAACGATGAACAGCGCGCTCGTTGGGCCTACAACGGTGTTGAAGCACTCACGCGAGTTGCCAAGGTTGATTGGAAAGCCGCTGGCTTCGAACACCTTGACCAAAAACATCACGGCAAGCTTGGTCCCGAACAACGCCGCGGTTATTTCCAGAACTACAAGAACTGGGCAATGAAGGGTGAAGCGCACCCAGTCATTGACCCGGCCTGGGATTGGCTCGTTGCGAACTGGCCCGAAGATGGCGAACACATCGAACTGTGTTGGGGCGATTCACGACCTGGCAACCAGATGTACGGCGGCGCCGACAACACTGAAGTCATTGGTGTGTTCGATTGGGAAATGGTGTCGCTCGGCAATAGCGAAAGCGACCTTGGTTGGTGGGTGTTCTTGCAGCAGTTCTCGATTGAAAGCGCGGGCGCGACCTTGCTGCCCGGCATGCTTGATCGCGCGCAGACCATTGCGTTGTGGGAAGAGCTCATGGGTCGTCCCGCAAACCATGTCGACTTCTACGAGATCCTTGCCGGATTCCAGTTCGCTCTCGTCATGGTGAAGTTGGCCGAGATGTACGTCGCTGAATCAGGCGACCCGTCGATCGGCGCCATGGCTCTCTACAACCCGGTCACGGCAATCACGGCTCGCCTTCTTGGTATCGAGGTTCCGGGCTTGGCTGACGTGTTGAAGCGACCAGAGGCGTAAGCCGCTCATCTTTCAGCGACAACTCGGGCGGCGATGCCCTCAAATTCAACAACATCGCCAGCGCGCAACTGACGACCACGGCGAATCTCAACCTCACCGTTCACCGTGATCTCGCCCTCGGCGAGCAAGAACTTCGCGTCGGAACCCGAATCGACAAGGTTCGCCAACTTCAGAAACTGGCCGAGACGAATGGTGTCGGTGCTGATTTCGATCTCGTGCATGGGCACCATCTTCGTCGGTGTCGTACGCTGCCGCACACACAGTCGTGAAGGAGTCGTCATGGACAGCAGCGAAGCCCGCAATAAAGAGGTCGTCGAGAACTACTGGTACGCCCATTTCGAGCGGGACTGGGAGACCATGGCCACCTTCTTCACTGACGATTGCCACTACACCGACGTCGGCATGGACCCAGTGGGGGCCATCGGAGGCGCCGCGATCGTTCGTCGCCTCAAGATCGGCATCGAACCACTGCAGGGCTACTTCCACTTCCCCAAACACATCGTCGCCCAGGGCAACATCGTGATTTGGGAACACATGGAGCGCTGGATGTTCCATACCGGTGAAGTCATCGACCACCCGTTTGTCACGGTCATGGAAGTTCGCGACGGCAAGATCAGTCGTTGGCACGACTACTCACATATCGGTCACCTGATCGACAACGCGCCACAGTGGTGGCTTGATCACATCATCACGGCATCGGCCGAGCCGGCGTAATTGCTAGCCGTTTGGTCGAACGGTGAGGGTTGAGCCTTTGCCGTTGGGAAGTCGATCAACACGAATTCCCATCGCAAGGTTTTCCTTCATTGCCTCAACGTGGGTAATGACGCCAACAGTGCGGCCGCTTGCCTGAATATGCGTCAGCGCGTCGACGGCTTGATCGAGAGAGTCGGGATCAAGTGAGCCGAATCCCTCGTCGACAAACAGGGCCTCAAAGACCCGACCATTTGCGTTGCCGCCGTGGCCGATGACGTCGGCGAGCCCGAGAGCAAGTGCCAACGACGCCTGAAACTGTTCGCCACCACTGAGCGAGCCCGGTCGGCGTGATGCACCCGTGTGCGCGTCGAGCACGCGCAGGTCGAGTCCAGATTGCTTCGCGGCATGACCCGCGTCATCGGACCGTTCGATTCGGTATCGTCCGTTCGTCATTTTCTGAAGGTGATGATTTGCTGCAGCGGCAACACGTTCAAGTTCACCAGCAAGAATCCACGTTTCAAGCGCGATCTTTTTCGGACCTTGGCCGTCACATGTTTTTGCAAGTGACTGAAGCGA
>CAIKHC010000390.1 GCA_903827085.1 uncultured Candidatus Nemicrothrix sp.
CGATCTGATCGACACCCTGCACGATGGCGTAGTTGTTGAACATGCCGCCGGAGGATGCGCAGACGCCCATTGAGATAACCCATTTGGGTTCCATCATCTGGTCGTAGATCTGACGAAGGACCGGTGCCATCTTCTGTGAGACGCGACCGGCGACGATCATGAGGTCGGCCTGACGCGGAGAAGCGCGGAACGTTTCCATGCCGTAACGAGCAATGTCGTAGTGCGGTCCGCCGGCAGCCATCATTTCGAGCGCGCAACAAGCGAGGCCGAAGGTTGCGGGCATAACGCTGTGGCGTCGCGCCCACTTCACGAGCTCTTCAAGTGTGCCGGTAAGGAAGTTGTGGCTGAGTCCTTCAAGGCCGGACTCGAGGAGTCCGCCTGTGGGCCTGGTCTCGCTTGACACTTATGCAGCCTCTTCGGTGGAACGGCCTTCAAGGCCGACGCGACGGATGGTGCTGGTCGCGGTACGGGCAGGCGAAACGGCCTCGGAGCGACGAAGGCGCTTTACCGGGCCCCAATCGAGCGCACCATTGCCGATGAGGTACACGAACGACTCGAACACTGCAGCAGTGAAAATGAGGATTGCTGCAATTCCGTACCAACCGAGCGAACGAAAGACGACCGCAAAGGGGAACAGGAAAATGATTTCGATGTCGAACACGATGAAGATCATGGCGACGAGAAAGAACTTCACTGGGAAGCGTTCCGGTGGTCCCTGATCGGGGACGATGCCGCATTCGTACGGAGACGACTTGGCTTCAGACGGACGACGGGGCGCGAGGAGTTGCGAAACGACGCGGCTCACTGTGGCGAAGATGATCGCCAAAACAAGCATTGCGAAGATCGGCAGGTACTGCCCCACTCTGGTCAGCTCTCCTTCGACGCCGCTTCGGCCATCGCCTTGTTCTTCATGAGCGTTTTGTCACGGTTGTGCAAGGCCCATGCAGACAAGATGAACAGCGAAACTGAAATCACGAAGTACAAGAACGGAATCACGCGTTCGTTCCCGATGTCACGGATCAGAACAACGGAGATCACTGGCTGAGAAGGATCAACCTTGGGAAGTGGTGGCGCCTGACCAGGGATTGGGGTCTGCGGAATGACCTTTTGAACCTGCACCACGGTGTAGTGCTTTGGGTTCTTGATCTGGAATGCAGACGTGATGCGATGCTGCACTCGACAAATCATTCCGCCGTCGGGGCAGTCGTCCTTAAGGGTTGGCTTACCGCCGTAGTTCCAGACGTTGAGCTTCTTGTATTCGGAACTCGTCTTGAAGACTCCGGACGCAACAAGTTCAAGATCTGCTGCAGCTTGCGCTTCACCCGCGTTTGCGGCACCAACAAGTGCCCAACCATTGAGTGCTTCGACGTCGATGTATTCAGAAACGATCGCCGGGTTGTTTGTCTGAAGGTCTGAAAGTGTGAACCCGTTGGGGAACTCGTTTACGAGATCTGGGTTCTGCGCAATGATCTCGTCAGCAGTCGCTAGCGACGCAGGATCAACCAAATTGTTCAGCACATCGACCTTGGCGGAATCGTTGGCACCGTTGACATAAATCTCAACCGGCTTCCACGTTGGAATGTTGCCGCGCGGGCCAATGGCCGGAGGCGTAAGCCACCAGACAAACGTCAGGATCGTGAGCCAACCGAACAACCCGGAGAGCGCAACAAGGAAACCCAAACGAGAACCAAGATTGGTGCTGAGGATCAGGTAGACCGAGCCCATGAGCACGACGACGCCGACCAACACCACAAGAACGCCACGGATCCCTGGGTCAAATGCGATTCCAGCAATGATCTGAACTGTTTGCATCAGAGGCTCCGCTCGTAGGCAACGACCGCCGAAATTTGTGCAGGCGTGAGCATGACCTGATCGGGGTTCATGATTGCAGTCTTGGGATCCTGCGCATTGGGGTTAGTCCCGAAGCTGCCCATGCGACCGCTCGACCAACCATTGACGCCGTAGGCAGTGCCCATCTTGGGATAGGCCGAAACAAACGCTTCTTGCTGCGCCGCAACGGGGAACTGACGAACTGCGGATCCGCCGGTGAGGTTCGGACCCATGCCGCCGCCACCGGCGACCTTGGCTCGGCCGATCGACCATCCGGCGGTATGGCAACGCCCACAGGAGTACGCGCCACCGGCAAAGCCATCGGAGTACCCAAGGTTAAAGATCGCTTCGCCGAGAGTTTTGTACATGCCCCCCGGAATGGTGCAGTTGTTTTGAGCGTCAGCGGCGCAGGTCTTGTCGAGTTCCATCTGCACTGCCAACTGAGATTCCGCAGCGGGAAGTTGGATCGAGGTCAGATAGGCAATGACTTCTTCAATCTGCTGCTCAGTAAGCGGGCCACCGCCAGGAGCACCCCATGCCGGCA
>CAIKHC010000391.1 GCA_903827085.1 uncultured Candidatus Nemicrothrix sp.
ATTTATCTCGGCAAGACCCTGTCTGTGGCGGTTCAGCTGCTGGTGCTTGAAATGCTGCTTGGCGTTGGGGTTGCTGTCCTTTACGGCACGTCAATCACGGGCTGGCTTCTCCTCCTTGCCACGATCGTGGTCGCGACCGCGGCCATCTCGACCGCCGGTACTCTCTTCGGCGTTGTGGCTGCGGGTCTCCGAGTTCGTGAAACCCTCTTGCCACTTCTACTGTTGCCAGTACTCGCTCCGGTGTTAATCGGAGCGACCCGTGCCTTCGAGGCAGCGCTCAGCGGAACACCGTCCGAGGGCTGGCCGTGGGTTGGGTTGATGAGTGTGTTCGCTGCTGTGTATGCGGTGGCCGGAATCTTCGGATTCGGCCCCTTGATGGAGGAATCGTGACCACCGAGACCATCGGGTCAGTTGAGGCCAGCGCTAGCGGGCCGACCTCTACCGGTTCGCGCGCCACCATGATCCTCGGCATTGTCACGCTCATTGCTCTCGGAGTACTCGTGCTCTTTGGGCTCATACTGAGTCCGGCCGACGAGAGCCAAGGTGATTCAGTTCGGATCATGTACGTGCACGTACCGTCGGCGACGCTTTCGTACGTTGGTTGTTTCCTCACCGCGATTGGTTCGGCCATCTACTTGTGGCGTAAATCGCAGTGGTGGGAACTCGTCGCCTACGCAGGCGCTGAAGTCGCTGCGCTGTTCACGGCGTTCACGCTCATCACCGGAATGCTCTGGGGTCGACCTACATGGGGCGTTTTTTGGGTGTGGGATGCGCGACTTACCTCTGAAGCACTCCTCATGCTGTTGCTGCTCGGATACCTCGCGGTCCGTCGCCTTGCCGCTGACTACGAAGTTCGTGCCAAGCGCGCAGCAATCATTGGGCTTCTGCTTGTGCCGAACGTCATCATCGTGCGCCAATCAGTTCAGTGGTGGCGCACTTTGCATCAAACGCCGACCCTCTCGCTGTCCGGTGCAGAGATTCAGGGCTTGATGCTCTTTTCTCTCTTCACTGGCTTTATCGCGATCACGTTGGTCTTTATTTGGATGGTCATCCACAGATTCCGGGTCGCGTGGCTCGAAGAGCAACTTGAAGCTGAAGGTCTCGACACAGCAATCGCCGAACGACGCGCCGAAGGAGTGATCTCGTGAGCACCACGTTGGTCATTGCTCAAGCCACTGGAACGTGGCCATACGTGGCCGCTGCATGGGCTGTCGTGTTTGGTGGCATGGGCGCCTACGCGCTCGTCACGGTTGTGCGCGGTCGGCGCTTAAGCAAGCAGGTTCCACCGGAGAAGCGTCGATGGAGCTGACACCGCGTACCGGTCCCGAATCTGAAGGTGGCGATGCCACTTCGGCCGCGCCTGGCAAGAAGCGTCGCATGAGTCTTCCGGCGTTAGCGGTTCTCGTCGCCGTAATCGCAGTCGGAGGTTTTGTGGTGGTGCAGGCGCTCGGAAGCGCTACCACCTTCTATCGAAATGCCGACGAAGCAGTTGCTCAACGTGAATCACTTGGCGTGAAGCGGTTTCGTTTGCAAGGGACCGTTGTTCCCGGAACCATCGTGCAAACCGGCGATGGAGTCACATTTGAAATCGCGTACAACGGAGTACCGATAACGGTTCAACACGTTGGCGATCCGCCCGAAATGTTCAAGGAGAACCAAGCGGTTCTACTCGAAGGACATTTTGTGGCCGTCGGTTCAACCACCTATGACTCAGATCTCATGATTGTGAAACACAGCGAGGTCTACAAAGAAGAGGAAGCCGATCGTCTTAACCAGGCTGAGGTGAACGGAAACGTTCCCGTCACCACGGTTCGGAGCGGCTCGTGAATCTCGCACTTGGACGTGCAGGGATCACTCTTGGTTTTGCTGCGGCGGTTCTTGGCGCCGTCACAGTTGGTTACGGACTGATCCGTCATCGTCCCGAACTCGTCCGGCTGTCGCGTTGGTATGCGGGGCTGGTCTTCCTCGGAGGACTCCTCGCTGCGATCGCGATGGAACGAGCACTCATTACCCGTGACTTCACGGTGCTCTATGTCGCTGACAACGGTTCAACGAAAACCCCGGCGCTCTACAACTTTGCAACGTTGTGGGGAGCCCTCGAAGGCTCGATCATCCTTTGGGCGCTCATCCTCGGTGGCTACCTCATGGCAGTTGTGGTCAAGTTCCGAAAGCGTCTTGCTGATCCGCTTGTTGGTTGGGCGATTTTTACGATGCTTATCGTCTGCATTTTCTTCTTCTGGATGCTGGTTGGACCAGCCAATCCA
>CAIKHC010000392.1 GCA_903827085.1 uncultured Candidatus Nemicrothrix sp.
AGCCCCGCAGTTGGGGCCGCTGCAGAAGCGGGTCGCTCAGAGAAGACGGTTTGGTAGCGCTCTTGCTCCGCCAGCGCCTCGGTGATGTAGGGGGGAAGCGGCATCACTCCAAACTGCTCAAGGACATCGAGCAATGGCCCCTCGACATCGATCGTCACCACCCGGCGACCATCGCCGAGGTCCTCATCAACCGACACTTCGAGCCCAGAGCCACTTTCGGGACGCACGATTGTCCCGGAAGGAAGCTTTCTTCCTGGACGGACTAATGCTTCCCAGCGCGACTGCCCGGAATCTGACAACGATCCGCCATCGAGCCGCTCCAATAGGAGCACTTCAACCGCGGCGCCAGTTTCTTTACGCAGTGCCAGACGAGCGGGAAGAACGCGCGTTGTATTCAGAACAAGGAGATCGCCGGGCTCGAGAAGATCTGGCAGTTCACGAACAATGTGATTGAGAGAATTACTTCCCGCCCCTTGGTCGACAAGGAGGCGCGCAGCGTCTCGTTCGGCCAATGGGTGCTGCGCAATTGCCGACTCGGGAAGTTCGTAATCGAATGCAGACGTTTCCATAGCGAGTTGAGGCTAGGGGGTCGGGACCGCGGCGTAGCTACGCCTCGAACATGCTGCGCGAAGGATCGGCCGTGAGCGGTGCGCTGGCGGGTGCGACTAATCCCATATGCGCCCACGCAGCGGGGGTCGCAACCCGACCACGTGGCGTTCGCATGAGCAGCCCCTGTTGGATGAGGAACGGTTCGTAAACGTCTTCAACGGTTTCTTCGGCTTCGCCAATGCTTATGGCCAAGGTGCCAAGCCCAACCGGGCCGCCACCGAACTTCTGGCACAGGTTGGAAAGCACGGCGCGGTCGACTTTGTCGAGTCCGAGGTCGTCGACACCAAACACCGCAAGGCCCTCGTGTGCAGTTGCTTCATCGATACGGCCATCGCCACGAACCTCTGCGAAGTCACGAACCCGACGAAGAAGACGATTAGCGATACGAGGCGTGCCGCGGGCGCGTCGAGCGATCTCGGAAGCACCGCCGTCGTCGATACCGATACCGAGAATGCCGCCAGCGCGCGTCACGATCGATTGCAGTTCGTCGGCGTCGTAGTAATCGAGTCGGGCTACTAGACCGAAGCGGTCGCGCAAGGGACCGGTGATGAGGCCCGTACGTGTTGTGGCTCCTACGAGGGTGAACCGTGGCAGATCGAGCCGGATCGAACGAGCGGCAGGGCCTTTGCCCAACACAATGTCGAGTTGGAAATCTTCCATTGCGGGATACAGCACTTCTTCGACGTTTCGACTGAGACGATGGATCTCGTCGATGAACAAGACATCGCCTTCGCCGAGACGCGTGAGGATTGCCGCGAGGTCTCCGGCTCGGTCGAGTGCGGGACCAGAGGTCACATGGAGGCCAACTTGGAGTTCGGCAGCGACGATGCCGGCCAGAGTTGTTTTTCCGAGCCCTGGAGGACCAGCGAATAACAAGTGATCGACGGCTTGTTCTCGGCGACGAGCGGCCTCGAGGATGATGCCGAGATGTTCTTTCAGTTCACGCTGACCAACGAAGTCGTCGAGGTGCCGAGGACGTAGGCCGCCTTCTTCACCAATGACGTCGGTGCCTGAGGGCTGATCGGTGAGCACCGGTTCGACATCGTCGGGGGTGGGTTCGGGCGAAAGGAGTTCGTCGCGCATCAGGCCGCCAATCGTTGCAGAGCGAGACGCAGCAATTCAGCAGTGTCGTTCGAATCGGGAAGTTCCTTCACTGCTTCGGCAACTTCGTCTGGCCCGTAGCCAAGTTCAGAAAGCGCGGTGCGCACGTCAGCAACCGATGAGGAGCCACCGGTTGCGCCGTCGACAAAAACGGAACCGGCCCCGATATCGAGACCAGGAATATCGAGTTTGGACTTGAGTTCGATGAGCAAACGGGCTGCGGTCTTCTTGCCAACGCCCGGCACCAAACACAGCGCGTCGATGTCGTCATTGGCCAAGACCCGAACCAACGAAGTCGGCGGATGCACGCTCATGATGCCGAGGGCGAGTGCGGGACCAACTCCGTGTGCCGACAACAACGCTTCGAAGACCATTCGTTGCTCTGAAGAGGTGAATCCGTAGAGCGTTTCGGCATCCTCGCGACGGTGGTGATGTGTATGCAGAAACACTTCGGAACCAGTTTCGCCAAGTGACGCTGCTGTTGAAGGCGCGACGATGACTCGGTAACCAATACCTGAAACCTCGACGAGCACCTCCCCCGACGGCAACCGCTCGAGCAACGCTCCACGAACTGAGCCGATCATTTCGCGCTCACTTTCGCGACCGCTCGATTGGCGGCTGCACGCATCGGCGCCATAGCGACATGACACAGTGCAAGTGCTGCAGCATCGGCCGCATCGAACGGATGCGGCGGCTCGGACAAACCCAGCAGGGTCTGCACCATTTGCTGCATCTGCACTTTGTCGGCGTTGCCCCAACCGGCTACCGCAGACTTGACCTCGTTGGGTGAGTACTGCACGACCTCGCAACCGGCATTGACTGCTTCGACCATGGCAATGCCACTGGCCTGACCAACCGACATCGCCGTGCTCACGTTCACTTGAAACAGCACGCGCTCGACCGCCATTGCGGTGACAGGAAACTCAGCGAGCAGCGCACGCAGTTCAGACTGAAGCTCGGCGAGGCGGTGATGGACCTCGTCGGAAGGCGACGTGCGCATCACGCCCAGGGCCACGGCCCGTGGCGGGGAGCCCGCGGGCACCTCGAGCACGCAATAGCCGCATCGGGTCAGCCCCGGGTCAATACCAACTACGAACATGCGTACGATCGTAGCCACTTGCCCCGCAAAAGCGAAGGACCCGGCTCGAAAGCCGGGTCCTCACTCTCGATCTGGATCAGATCACTTCGGGCTGAAACGTGCCCCACCATCGACACGAATCGTCTGAGCGTTCATGTAGGAGTTCGTGATGAGCTGCATGACCATCGACGCAAGTTCGCTGGCATACCCAAGACGGTCTGGGAAGAGCACATCCTTGGTGAGCTTCGCCTTGAATGCCTCGCTACCTTCACCTTCGCCGTAGATCGGAGTGTCGATCAGGCCAGGCGCAACCGTGTTCACTCGAATGCCAACGACTGCGAGGTCGCGAGCAATCGGAAGGGTCATTCCCGCAACGCCACTCTTTGAGGCGGAATAGGCGGCCTGACCGATTTGACCGTCGAACGCCGCGGTCGACGCCATGTTGACGATGGCACCGCGCTCGCCGTCATCGGAAACTGGTTCTGTCCGGCTCATTGCTGTCGCGACCAAACGAATGCAGTCGAACGTGCCCGTGAGGTTCACATCGATAACTTTGCGCCAGTAATCAAGATTAAAGGCCGAGTCGTAGGATCCGTCCTTGCCGATGGTGCGGCTCGCTGCGCCGATACCCGCAGAGTTCACGAGGGCGCGAATCGGACCCATTTCCTCGGCCATGCCAATGGCGGCCTTGATGTCGTCGCTGTTGCACACATCGACGTGAGCAAATGCGCCACCGATTTCGCTCGCAAGCGCGTTGCCCTTTTCATCGTTGAGGTCGGCGATGACGACCTTTGCGCCGCCAGCGGCGAGTTGACGTGCACATGCTTCACCGATGCCCGAAGCGCCGCCGGTGACGATTGCTGAGATTCCATTGATTTCCATGGCTGCAGAGAATACGGGGAGCGACTGCTCCACACCGCATTTCTGACCACAATCGTTCCTCAGAAGAGCGAAAGCTGCTCGTCGTCGGGGTAGGCCCGGGAAGCGTCCACGATTCCCTGCGCTGATTCGCCGGTTCCGAAGGTGTCCGGCGGTCCGAGATTGGTCGGAGGCTTCGAGCCTGAGGCTTCCATCTGTGTGGTGGCGGCTTCGACCGCCAGACGATCGACCAAGTCATTCATGGGATCGCCCGAATGGCCTTTCACCCAGCGGAAGGTGACATCGCCCCGGCTCAAGACGAGTTCGATGAACGGCTCCCAAAGGTCTCGGTTTGCAACCGGCTTGCGCTGAGAGTTTCTCCAACCCCGACGCTTCCAACCGTCATGCCAACGATCACGGAAGCAATGCACGACATAGGTGGAGTCGCTCACGATCTCAACAGGACCTTGATGCGATTTCACCGCCTCGAACGCCGCCATGATCTCCATGCGCTGGTTCGTGGACTGCGCTTCTCCCCCGCTGGCAAAGCCACCGTCGACAACCGCCCATGCCCAACCACCAGGGCCGGGGTTACCGCTGCACGCACCATCGGTGAACACCACTGTTGTCACCGTTCCAGCGTCCCACAGGTCAGAGCGAACAACCGACATCCATGATTCACAAAAATTCAACCGGGCTACCTGCCGGTAACCACTTTCATGTGGGCATCATGGTGCTACGCAATTTCTGAAAGGCGCCTCGTGGACCTTGATCAGTTCGTCAGCCAACTTCCCGATTCCGACCCCGGAGAAACGGTTGAGTGGCTCGATTCTCTCGACGCTGTCATTAACACCGCCGGAAAGACCCGTGCTCGCTACTTGGTATCGCGGCTCACCGAGCGGGCACGCGAGTTACAGATCGGTACGCCAGCAGAGGTCTCGACGCCGTACATCAAC
>CAIKHC010000393.1 GCA_903827085.1 uncultured Candidatus Nemicrothrix sp.
AACTCGGGAGCGGGACGTGCCCCGACGAGTTCACGAACTCCAGCAGCATCGTGGTAGCTGGTGGACTGATAGTTGAGCATCACGTCATCAGAACCAGGTACGCCCATCACGAAGTTGCAGCCTGCAGTAGCAAGAAGGACAAGCAGTTGATCGGTGGTGTCTTGGTTCGCTTCAACGTGATTCGTGTAGCAAATGTCGATCCCCATCGGCAGGCCAAGCAATTTGCCCATGAAGTGGTCTTCCAAACCAGCGCGCATGATTTCCCGCTCGTTGGCGAGATATTCCGGCCCTATAAAGCCGACGACGGAATTCACGAGGAACGGATCGAACGTGCGCGCCACTCCGTAGGCGCGCGCCTCGCAGGTGAGCTGATCAATCCCACCATGACCGTCGACCGAAAGCGCGGTGCCTTGACCAGTTTCGAAATACATGACGTTGTCGCCAATGAATTCGTCGCGGCCGGAATGTGAGGCCAGAACCGCCTCTCGCCCTTCAGCCAGCGCTTGCAACGTGACGCCGAACCCGGCATTGGTTGCTTCGGTGCCGCCAATACTCTGAAAGAGGAGGTCGACGGGAGCACCTCGTTCAAGTGCTGCCAGTTGGGTCGTGAAGTGAGCGAGCACACACGATTGTGTCGGAGCTCCGACGGCGCTGATCAGATCGTGAAGTGCATGTTCGAGTGCGATGACGTTCTCGATGGAGTCGCCAGCTGGATTCACCCCGATGACTGCATCTCCACAACCAAACAACAGTCCATCGAGGGCCGAGAGCAACACGCCTGCAATGTCATCGGTTGGATGATTGGGCTGAACTCGAACTCCGAGGACCCCGCGTTCACCCATTGTGTTTCGGCACTTTGTGACAGCTCGCAACGGCGCCGCCGCAGTGATGAGATCGCGTGCGCTCATGATTCTGGCTACACCAGCAACCATCTCAGGCGTGAGCGCCCCCTTCAGCCCACGCTCCCACTCGGAAGCGAAGGATGGGGACAGCACGAGCTCACGAAGTTCTCCCACGGTGAGCGAACGAATCGCAGCAAAGGCTTGATGATCAAGCGACGAGACAACTAGAGCGGTCACATCATCTTCAATGAGCGGCTCATCAAGGAATGCATGTAGCGGAACTTCGGCCAGCGCCAACTTGGCCGCCACCCGTTCTCGTTCCGAACTGGCTGCGATTCCCGCCAGCCGATCGCCTGCTTTGGGTTCGTTTGCGCGCGCCATGAGGTCACGAAGGTCTGCGAAGGCGAAAGTTTCGCCGCGCAACGTGACCGACCGCTTCATGCGCTCAACAGATCGCCAGGAACCACTTGTTCGGTTAGCAGTGTCGCGAACCGAGCAGGATCGCCACCGACCCAGTTGCGACAGAGCGGTAAGCCTTCGACGTAACACGAGATGTACGCGCGCCATGTGGGTGAAGTCAGAAACTCAATTGCTTTCGTTGCACGAGCATGCGGAAGCAATCCCCAACGTTCGATGTAGGCAACAACATCATCGATGGCTACGCCATCTTCATGCAGCAGCCATGCGGCATTGGCCCGAACGGCGTCCATCGATTCGCTCGCAACGCGAACAGCGTGAGCAATCTCTGGATCAAACTCGATGCCATTGCTTCGCAGATGGTCGGCCACCACCAGATCAGGGGCCTCACCAGCGATGATCTCCAAAGCCAGGTCGGCCAGACCTTCAGCAATCAGGCACTGCGGCGTTCCTACGCAGAAGATTGATTCTTCTTGCCAACCCCGAGAGCGAACAAGCCCCGCTTCTTTGCG
>CAIKHC010000394.1 GCA_903827085.1 uncultured Candidatus Nemicrothrix sp.
ATGAATGGCATCAGCCGGGCAGCCCATGTCCGCGACAAGTTGACGGCTCTCATTTCGTACGCTGAAACACTTCGCGCTCTCGTGGAGTCAAGCGCACATCGCGGCACACCCGACGATGCCGGAGTTTTCGTCCCTGACCCCCTCATCGTCAACATCGCGAAATCACATTTCGCCCACGGTTACCACCACGCGTTGCAACAAGTTCAGGATCTCGCCGGCGGCCTACTCGTCACCGCTCCTGGCGGAGCCGATTTCGCGAACCCCGACATTGGCCCAATGCTTTCGTCGCTCCTGGGTGGTCGTGATGGCATCGACGGAGAGCAAAGGATTCGGGCGATGAACATGGTGAGTGATTTAACGACTCGCGAGTTCGGCGGGTATCACGCAGTGCTCGCAATTCACGCCGAAGGATCACTTGAAGCAGAGAAAATGATGATCGCTCGCTCCTACGATCCGAGTCGTGTCATTTCCTACGCTCGCCACTTGGCAGGAATCGACTGATCAAACGATCAGTAGGCGTCAAAATCTAAGAAACCGAACTCTCCGATTTCAAACATCTCCCGATTGAAATCGGGGACGAACGAATGCAGCACAAGTGAGAGCGGCGACGGCATCAATTTCTGTGGAAGCGGTAGGCCGCGTATCCGCAATGCCGGCGACCGACCCCAATGGATCACAAACGGGGCCTTGTGGTGATGCCCGACAACGGCGGCCACACGCCCCCCGGATACGGGCGAACTTGGCCGACGCTGAAGAACTCCGAGGATGATCCCGAACGGAATCTTTGAGACATGAGTTCGGGTAGAAACAACAACGAGATCGTCGGAGATGTGGATGCTGTAGGAATGACCCGGGCGGCGGAGTCTCCAATGCAGCAGTGCAGGTGTCCACACTGGCGCAAACCCTGTGCGTGACCCTCTTACAAACTCGCCATCGACTAATCCGTTGACAACGTTGACCGTTGCTTCAGTAATGGTCATGGATTGGAATCCCGACGTGCGACCGACTGCTGGGATCATCGTGACTGGAAGCGAAGCAAGGGAACGCCACCCCAGTGTCGCCACCATCCGTGGAGCGGAATTCGCATTCGCAACACCAAGGATGCCGTCGAAGCCTTGCGCAACGCCGCGCTCATAGGAGTCTTCGACCGTGCGACGAAACGCACCGGATCCTCGGGCATCAGGGTCGACCGCCAGATCGACTCCGAGTCCCAAGACCCGTTCCTCTCCGGATGTTGATCGGAAACGGTTGGGTATCAGCGCGTAGTTGCCCAAACGCTTTCCGTTTTCCTCGACCCGACCAACTGCGGCGGATCCTGCTGGATTCTCGTCGTAGTACCAGCGCAACGATTCAGCCGTGAGCGGGTCGGGATGTTCGAACACATGGTTCAGCAGTGCTGCTGTCCGCTGGAGTTCGAGATCATCTGTCATGACTGCTCACGCAGAACAGCTTCCGGAACGCCAGCGCTGCGGCCTGACCGCCGCATCGACGCCACCGCCCACAGGTACTCCAGACTGATCGCCGCGAACATCACGAGTGAGACTTCGGCCGCAGTGCGGTACCTCGTAGTACCGAATGCCGTCGCCGCCGTAACCGTCGCTAACACTGCCCATAGACCCACAACTAAAACTGGCTGCTTCCGACGCCACTGCAGCACGAAACCGAACAATGCGAGTGGGACGAGGACCACGTATTGAAGAAAGCCGAGTTTCGCTGGGATCGAGGGGCGGCCTTCGCCGATATCAAGCCTCACCTGTTCGAGTGGCTGATAGAGCCCCCACATGCGCGCTATTCGAGCAGGAACGATGACCGTCACCAATCGAGTTTTGTGATTCGAGATGTACGCCGTCGCCCGTTCACGTACGACAACGTCTCGCTGGGATTCGTCCAGAAGTTCACCATTGGGACCGTAAGGCTGCGGATCTCCACATCGAAGACTCCAGTAGCCGAGATGCTTGCCGTAGTAAGTGTCGTCGCAGTTGGCCTGAACCATCACCGTTCCGGTGCCGTCAGAAAGGGTGATGGGTTCCTCCATCACCCTGTTGTTGCGTATGACCCACGGCGCGAGCACCAGGCAACAGACGACTCCAGCGATCGCGTATCGGAAAACGCGTTCCTTCCATGGAAGCGGTGCCTTCCATAACGCCACCGCTGCGACGATCGGGAGGAACAACAGGAGTTCCGCTCGAGACAACGCCGCTAATGCCGCCGCTGCAGCAAAGAGCGCGGCGTTTCCTCGTGACGGCTGGCGCACGAAACGGAGCCCGAAAAGCGTCGTTGCAAAGGTGAAGAAGATCGCAGCAGTTTCGGACATCACGACGAGGTCGTTCACCCAAATGTTTGCGTAAACAGCGGTGAGAAAAGCTGCGATCAAACCGACCCGCTCATTCCTCCACGAGCGCCCGAGCAAACCCGCGAGCACAATCGACGCAGCACCGAGAATTATCGATGCGACCTGATGCGCGGCGATGGACGAGAACCCGAGCCATGAAAAGACTCCGAGGTACATCACATAGACCGGAGGATGACCCGCTGTCGGTTCAAGGTGCCCCACTGGCGTGATGACTTCAACAACGCGACCGTCGGGCAGGTTGACTTGTTCCGAGCCACCGAACAAGTACCGATACGGATCGATGAATCCCTTCCCGTCAGCAAGGAGATTGGCCGCTTCGTGGTAGTAAACCGCGTCTCCACCTAGATCAAGCCGTGTCGTTGGCGCCCAAAGACTCATACTGACGAAACGCCCAGCAAGCCCAACGACGACGATCAGCAGAAGTGCAACCCAGAACCGCGAAACTCGGCGACTCATGAAGGACCGGTGATGGCATCGTCATGCTCGGTTCCAGGGAAAAACGTTGGGAGGTCACCGAGCGATGCAACGACATCACCGAGTCGAGGCCCGGCGACTGGTCGAAGGGTGGACTCGACCCGCTTCAGCATTCCGCGTCGGTTGAGCCAACCGACGCGGCTCACCAACCAACCACCGTGCTCATAGACGTAAAACTTCTCGTCTGGATCGAACTCCCAAGGATGGCAGTAGGACCACAGCACAACATCGGGATCGGTGTTCCGCACTCCCCTGTTCCGGAGAGCGGCTGGAAGAAGCCGGAGGTAGGTGCCTCCAAGGAATGGAATCGTTGCGGGCCCCACCTTCATCACGGGACTCGGAAGCTCGATGAGTCCTGATGGCCATCGAAACGGCGTGGTCGGAGCCCCGGGCCACCCGTAGAGCGGACTGCGTGCCGGAAGCACACTCGACGAGGCAATGATCCCAAGCTCGGTCAGAAGTTCAGGTACCCACGGTGTACTCGGAATCAGCGAATAC
>CAIKHC010000395.1 GCA_903827085.1 uncultured Candidatus Nemicrothrix sp.
ACTTCTCGGCGTCGATGTCCACGGCAACAACCGCTGCACCGGCGTGACCGAGAAAGCGACTGATGGATGTGCCGATGCCACCGCCCCCTGCACCCATTACGACAACGGAAAGGCCCTCGAGGCCCCAAGGGTTGCTCAGTTCAGACATCTTCACTGCTCCAGTGGTCGGGGCGAGTGGAGTCAGGGCGATGCCATCCGCCACCGGCCCATGTTCCTCCGTCGACATGAATCGATGTTCCGGTGATGAATCGAGACAAATCTGAGGCAAGGAACAGCGCAGCGGCGGCAGTGTCTTCGGTGGTTCCGAGATAGCCAAGCGGTGGAAGGAATGCGGGAAGAAATTCCGGATCGCTTTCGACCAGTGTTTGCTGCAGGCCTTTGTCACCTTCGGAAGGTTGAGCGTCGGGCGAGATCGAATTCACACGAATACGGCGAGTGCCGAATTCGAGAGCGAGAGATTTCGAAAGACTTTCAAGAGCGGTCTTCATCGCCGCGTAGATGCCGAAGCCGGGGCCGGCCTGGTGCGCTTCGATCGAGGTGATGTTGATGATGGAACTGCCGTCAGGCATGAGTGGGGCAACTCGGCGAATGAAATGAGTGACCTGTGTGAAGTTTTCAGCAATAAGCGAAGCTTCGCCTTTTGGGCTTACGTCGAGGAATGGCGAAACAAATGTGCCGCCGGCATTGTTAACAAGCACGTCGATATGGCCGTGTGTTGCAGCGATGTTCTCGACGAATGCGTCGACGGCTTCGGCGTCGCGAACATCGAGCACTGCGGAGATCACCGGGCGACCAAGCGCCTCGATCTGCGCAGCGACGTCAGCAAGAAGTTCCTCTTGCCGGTCGCAGATCGCCAAGGTCGCGCCGCAGCGAGCAAAGAGCAGGGCGGTGTCGCGACCGATGCCCTCGGCTGCTCCGGTCACGATGGCGACGCGGTCGGTGAGGAGGATGGAACGTTCGTCGAAAAGATGAGCCATGGGCTCACTCTCGCACATCCACCGAATGGACGAGACTGTTCGGATGGACCTGACCTTGTGGCCGCTCGTAAGCCAGCCGTGGTCTGATCTTTGTGCGGCTGTGGAACTGGTTGAGCGCTTGGGATGGCATGGGGTCATGATCGAAGACCACTTCATGGCCGACGGCGGAGGGTTCGGAGCCGTGTCCGACCCCCGGTTCGAGGTCACGTCAGTTCTGTCGGCTCTTGCCGTCGCCACAACTTCGGTGCGCCTGGCCCCACTGGTGATGTCGGCCACCTACCGGCACCCTGCAGTGGTGGCGAACTGGGCAGCCACGGTTGATCACATCTCGCGCGGGCGGTTGACCCTCGGGTTGGGCGCCGGATGGCAGCTCAATGAACATGCTCAGTACGGGATTCAACTGGGAACGCCAGGGGAGCGAATCGATCGTCTGGACGAGTACTGCACGGTGGTGCGGTCTCTGCTCGAACAAGCAGTGACCGATTTCAAAGGTCGCTCTTTCGAATTGTCGAATGCGTGGTGCGAACCCAAACCCCTACAGACCCACCTCCCGCTGCTGATCGGCGGAAAGGGCGACCGAATGCTTCGGCTCGTTGCTCGACACGCCGACATGTGGAACATGTGGTCGATGCCATCGAAGTTTGCCGAACGTTCCGCAGTGCTCGATCAATCCAGTGAGGCGATTGGGCGCGACCCGGCAACTATTCGTCGTTCGACGCAAGCATTGGTGTGTCTGACTGACTCGGCGTCGGAAGCACGCTCGTTCATTGACGCGGCGGGTGGCCGTGCAGCATTTGCAGGAACAGCTGAGCAATTCGCAGACCTTGCTGCGCAATGGCATGACGCGGGCGTCGACGAACTGGTGATTCCCGACTGGCATTTAGGTACTGGTACTCAGCGCGCAGAATCGATTGAGGCGATTACTGCTGCACTGCAGGCATAACCGAACCAACAGGACGACGCCACCGGCTCATTGACGCCCAGACAACCCAAGCGAGTGCTCCGACGGGAATCTCGAGGAGATAGACGAAGCCGCGGAAGAGAAACACCGCAGCGGTTGACGCGTTCTCGGGTCCACCGAAACTGATGAGGGCGGACGCAGCTCCGACCTCGACAAAACCAACACCGCTCGGCGTGATCGGGATGGTTTCGAGAAGCCGGGCAAAGGCGAATGCTGCGAATGCCTCGGTAAGCGTGATGCCGTCGATTCCGATTGCGCGAATGCACGCAAAGAGAAGCAGAAATTGAATGAGATTGAAAAGAAAGATCCAAAGCGTGATGAATACCCAGCGTTCGCGAACCAGACCGATGCTTTGGTGGCGGAAATCAAGAACGGTGGTGACGACATCTGGTGTGTGGTGGCGGCGTGTGAGAGTGCAGAACCATTGAACGATTGACTGCCCTAACCGCCCGATACGTTCGGCCAGTCGTTCACTACGCATGATGAGGCCGAGAACTACTGCCGCAATAACAAGTGCGACAAGGCCGAGAATCGTTGGAAGCACCAGTTTTCCGGTCGCATCGCCAGAGATGAGAAGCAGAGCAAGCGCAAGAACGGGCATCGCTAATTTGGCGAAGATGTTCCAAATCCCTGACACAAGGATCGAAAGTGTGATCGCCGGTGGCCTGAAACCCCACGACATGTCGATCGCGTAGGTTGCGCCAACGCCGACGGCGCCGCCGAAGGGAAGCGAATTCGAAACTGCACTTCCGGCGAAGTTCACGCAGAGCGCCTGCACACGTTTCAGGCCAGGAAGCGTGTTGGTGAGTACGCCGGTATAGGCGAGCATCGCAAGAAACCAAAGTGCAATGAGCGCCACGATTTCGACAGGCGACAACTTGCTCATTTCGGTCCAGACGTCGGCGTAATCAGAGCCCGTAATTTTTGGAATGACGAAGGCAAAGATGAGAACGACGACCGTGAGTGAAATTCCTACTTCAGCGATTCGGCGTGTACGCGATTTCTTGTGCAGTTCGTGGCTTACGACTGCGAATGCATCTGTGGCTTCTTCCGCGCTCAGGCCTTGAAGGACCTCGGGGAGTTCTTCGTCGGGCGTGTCGGTCATTGACCGACAGAGACGAAGAGATCGGCAAAGGCGTCAGGCAATGATGGGCCAGAGGTGCCGGGTGATTGCGAAAGGACGTACCACTCGGTGCTGAAAGCGATAGCGAAGATGTCGTCTGGGAGCCCAAAAAAAACGGACAATGTGCGAACGGTGTCGGGGGCGCCGGTTGCTTGGGTGGCATGTGCGGCCATCGAAGCTTTGCGTTTGTTGAGCACGGAACTGACATCGACGGTGTGTGTGATCCCGGCAGCAGGTGTGTACCAAGACGACAGGTCGGCGGGCACGAATCCTTCCGGTACTTCGAAGCCCATACCTTTTGCCAGCTCAATTCCACCTGAAAGGAATTCGCGATCGATCGTGGCCTGCAGGAACGGAATGTCAGCGAGTTGCGCAGCTGCCCATGCGACTCGGTGAACCTGTTGATGATCGGGGTGACCGTACCCACCGTTGCGATCATCGGCAATGAGTAGCGCTGCGTCTTCTTCGGAGAGAATTGCGGCGAGCGCGGCTGCGGCCTCGTTGATCAGCGCGGCACAGAAGGTGCCTGGGGGCCATGTCCCGTCGGAATCGGGGGAGTGGCCCGAGTCGAGATAGTCGAGAAAAACGACGCGAGCGATGCCAAGAGCGGCCGCCGATGCCTCGGCCTCAGCAGTTCTGCGCTGAGCAAGACCTTCGTTGGCGATCAAGATGCCATCGCCAACATCTCCGGCATCGCCACGAGTGGCAAGAACCAAGACAACCCGGTGGCCAGCCTGCGCGGCCCGAGCCAGCGTGCCCGAATCGAGAAGGGCCTCATCGTCGGGATGGGCATGAAAGGCGATCAACGACCCGGTTGGCATCTTTTCATTCTTACAGGGCAACGGTGAGGACTACCGTGACGCTGAGTGACTCATACCGATGAGACCCCTGGATTCGAATCCGGACGACTGAAGATCGCTCTGATCTCCGATTGTTATGTCCCGCGTCTCGGGGGCATCGAGATGCAGGTCCACGATCTTGCACGACAGTTGCAACGGGCCGGGCATGAGGTCGTGGTGGTCACTACGACAGGTGGTCCTGATGTGGTCGATGGCGTCCGAGTCCATCGCATCGACGTTCCGTTGCTTCCTTTCGATATTCCGTTTACCCGTCGGGCATTCCGCTGTGTGGCTGATGTGCTTGCATCCGAGCGTGTCGATGTCGCGCACTTCCATGGTGGAGTCGTGAGCCCGCTTGCCTACAAAGGAGCGAGAGACGCGCAACGTGCTGGCATTCCTGTCGTTGTGACATTGCATTGCATCTGGAGTTATGCCACTCCGTTCTTCTGGGCGGTCAACAAATTGACGAAGTGGGGACAGTGGCCCGCTGTACTTTCAGCGGTAAGCGAGGTTGCGGTAGCGCCGGTGCGGCGTATTGCGTCCAAGGATGCAACGGTCATGGTGCTCCCAAATGGGATCGAGAACGCCACGTGGTCGATTGCGCCAGCGGAGCGGGATCCATCGGTTGTGACACTGGTATCGGTAATGCGCCTAGCTCCGCGCAAGCGCCCGATGCACTTATTGCGAATGATCAAGGACGTGCGTGATCGGACACCTCGCTCGATCGATGTTCGGCTGGTTGTGATTGGAGATGGTCCTGAACTTGGACAAATGGAAAAATATGTCCGAGGGAATGGCCTCACGAACACGGTGTCGTTGGTTGGGCGTCGGACTCGAGAGGAAATTCGCGAGATCTATTCACGAGCGGACGTGTTTGTGGCCCCGGCCAACCTTGAGTCATTCGGTATCGCCGCACTCGAAGCTCGTTGTGCTGGTTTGCCGGTCGTAGCGAAAGCGCAGACCGGCATACGTGAATTCGTTGCGCATGAACAAGAGGGATTACTAGCGGCAAATGATGCCGACATGGCTCGTGAACTCACACGCATCGTCAACGACCGAACGCTGCGGGAACGAATCGCGGAACACAACCGCACGACGCCCTCTCCAGTCGACTGGACAGACGTCGTTGAACGCAATGTTGAGGCCTACCGTCTCGCGATCAGTTTGCAGTCGTAATCGGTGTGCCGCGTCCGGCTCGCGTGAATTTTCGAGCGACAAAATAGGCAAACGTGAACAGTGCAAATCCGGCCACAGCGTCGAGTACGTAATGGTTTGCGGTGATTACCACGACGTAGACAGTGAGGACCGGGTAGAGGACGACAAGCGTCTTTGACCACCATGACTTCATTCGTGGAAGTAATGAAATGAAGGTCCAGAATGCCCATCCGCAGTGCAGCGACGGCATTGCGGCGAACTGATTCGAGATTGTCTTCATGGCCGGGTCATTGAATGACCAAAACGTTGGGTATTCAACGAGCGTGTCAACGAATCCGAACCAGAGGTTTGCGTTGGCACCGTGAAGAAGCAACGTGTCGTCGAGGAGGCGAGGTGGCATGAGCGGGAAGAGTGCGAAACCAATAAGTCCGCACAGCGTTCCGATCATGAGGGTGTTTCGGAACAATGGGTAGTCATCTGGGAACTTCGAATACAGAAAGATCAGAGTGAACAATGTTGCGATGATGTAGATCGATCCGTAGAAGTAGTTGGCGACGACGATGAGGGGTGTAAAGCCGAGCGCAAATTGCTGCATTGCTTGCTCGTGCCAAATGCCAAGGTTGCGCTGCCAATCGATGATGAGGAGCGCGTTGGAGTAGGCCTTTGAGGGTTTTCCGGCGGAAAGATTTCGCACTGTTTCGTAGACAACGTTCACGGCGGCAATGATCAGAATTTCACGCCACCACACGATTGTCTTACCGTCAGAGAGCGTGCGTCCCGCAAAAAATTTGCTTCGAGTCGGCGGTTCTGTGCTTTGTGTTGCTTCGATGTTGGAATCGGTCATGCCGCCACCAACCGTTGCACTGATCCGCCTGCGGTAACGATGTAGAGCTCGCCCTGGTTGTCTTCAGCGAAAGCCACGATTGAATTCGTACCGAGTTTCGGGCCGATGGCTTTGTCATCAAGGACGATGCCCTTGCGCTGCAAGAGACCTTTTACGATGCCCGTGCAGAAGTCACCATAGATGTAGACGCCTTGTATCTCGGTCACTGAACCGCGGTAGACGTAGCCACCGATAAGGGGGCAATCGGCACTCGTGTTCGGTGTGACTCCGATTGGAGTCACGACCGATGAAGGCGCCTGATCAGCGGAAGGACCGGCTTCTTTTCCGTCCTTAAAGGGCCAACCCAAGTTGGCGCCATCGCCGGCACCTGCAGACACGGGGAGGTAATCAATTTCTCCGAATTGCACGCGCCCAGCATCGGCGACCCACATGTTCCCGTTTGATCGGTCGAAACTAAAGCGCAGTGGGTTCTGCGTTCCCAGAGTCCAAATCTGAGGGGCACCGCCGCCAGAAGCGAAGGGGTTGCCGGGTGGGATGGCGTAGGAGTCGGTCACGGTTGCGCCCGCTGGATCAATGCGCAGAATCTTTCCGAGCAACGACTCGGGGTTCTGTGCCATTTGCTCCGCGGCGCCGTTCGGAGAATCGCCGACACCTATATAAAGGAATCCATCGCGACCGAGCGTGAGCTGCCCTGCATAGTTGGTTGATCCTTCATGGGCGATCGTGAGGAGAGTTCGCTTTGAGGAGGGATCAACAACGGGTGCCGGAAGAATGGGAAGCGTTGTTGAGGTCGATGAAGTTGATGAAGTCGATGGAGCCACCGTGGTTGATGTTGGTGGTGCTCCAGGGACGGTTGGTGCGGGGGCTGCCGGAGCCGGAATAGTGACCGGAGGGGGAGTCGGATCAGTCACGGCCCATGACGCGATGACGATTTCACCCTTCTTATTTACGTAACTAAGGAAGAGTGTTCGGGCGTCGGTAGAGAACGCGATGCCGAGAAGTCCGCGCTCACCACCGGTCGATACTTCGGCGGAAATATCGATGACGACACCGGGGTAGGTCTTGAATCCATTTCGTTGGGTTTGGCCGAGTTCAAGACTCCATGCTGTTTGAATCTCAATTGCCCTGACCGTGCCTGATCGCTGTGTGATCCAAAGTTGATTACGCATTGGGCGGGACACGATGTTGGTCGCGTTCGTGAATCCGCTCGCTACTTCCGCTGCGCGTAACGACTTTGTGATTGATGTCGGGCCGGTGCCAGTGTCGACCGCGGTTGTGGGCGTCGGCGCCGCCGTGGTCGAACTAGAGGAAGATGTCGCCGCACTACTGCAGGCAATGAGGGTGCTGCCAAGGGCCAGAGCGAGAATGCCAGCGAGAGCTCGGAACGCAAGTCCGGCGGTCGATCGGCGGGTGTCGCGGTGGTGGGCCATGGCGCACCGAGGCTACCGACCGGACTCGGCCCATGGTTGTCAGTCGCACATCGGGGTCATTTTCAACGCGGAGGGCGAATGAGCCCTTCCTGCACAACGGTGACGGCGAGCTTGCCTTCGCTTGTGAACACTGAGCCGGTAGCAAAAGCTCGACCGCTTGCGGCACTGGGTGTTTCCTGCGCGTAGAGCAACCATTCATCGGCCCGGA
>CAIKHC010000396.1 GCA_903827085.1 uncultured Candidatus Nemicrothrix sp.
GATGCGTTGACTGCGGCCGGAGCACAGGTTGGCGAAGTGTCCGTTCCTGCTGCGGCCTACGGGTTGTCGGCGTACTACCTCATTGCTCCGGCTGAAGCGTCGAGCAACCTTGCCCGCTACGACGGTGTTCGTTACGGCATGCGCGTCGATGCCCCAACGACTGCCGAAATGAACGCAGCGACGCGTACTGCCGGTTTTGGTGATGAAGTCAAGCGCCGCATCATGCTCGGCACCTACGCACTTTCTGCCGGCTACTACGACGCCTACTACGGCAAGGCACTGAAGGTTCGCACGCTCATTGTGCGCGATTTCGAAAAGGCTTACGCCGATTTCGATTTGCTGCTCACGCCGACTTCTCCGACGACGGCATTCAAGTTTGGTGACAAAACTGCTGATCCGTTGTCGATGTATCTCAACGACATCTGCACAATTCCCACGAACTTGGCTGGGCATCCCGCGATGAGCGTCCCATTTGGCGGCGGTTCTGATGGCATGCCTGTTGGCGTGCAATTGCTCGCGCCAGCGCTGGGCGAGTCGACGATGTTCCGTGCCGCAGCAGTTCTCGAAGCCGCTGCCCCTGCGCTTGATGAGGTGTGGTCATGACGCTCACGCACGAACCGATCGAAGGCGAGCACTTCATCGTCGTCAGTGAAACGACCGGCGATTCATGGGAGATCGTTGTTGGTCTCGAAGTTCACTGCGAGCTTGCGACGGTCACCAAGTTGTTCTGCGGATGTCCAAACATGTTTGGCGATGAGCCCAACACCAATGTGTGTCCGGTGTGTCTCGGCCTTCCTGGTTCGCTGCCGGTGCTGAACGAAAACGTTGTCGAGCTGGCGATGCGATTGGGTCGAGCGCTTCAGTGCTCTGTCGAACCGTCCGTATTTGCTCGCAAGAACTACTTCTATCCGGACATGCCCAAGGATTATCAGGTCACTCAGTTCGATCGACCGATCAATGTCGACGGATGGCTCGATCTCCCTGATGGCACCCGTGTGGGCATCGAGCGTGCGCATATCGAAGAAGACACCGGCAAGAACACCCATGCCGGTGGAAGCGGTCGCATCCATGGGGCCGATTACTCGCTGGTCGATTACAACCGCGCTGGTGTTCCGCTCGTCGAAATCGTTGGTCGTCCGCATATTCGTCACCCAGAACAAGCCAAGACCTACATCGACGAACTTCGCGCCATCCTTCTCACCACAGGCGCATCCGACGCCAAAATGGAAGAAGGATCCCTTCGTGTCGACGCGAATGTTTCGGTTCGACGCGTTGGCGACACTGCACTCGGCACACGTTGCGAAGTCATGAACTTGAACTCGCTTCGGTCTCTTGGTCGAGCCATCGAATACGAAGCACGACGTCAAGTCGATCTACTCGAAACTGGCGAGCGGATTAAGCAGGAAACGCGCCATTGGGATGAAGGTGCTGGTCGTACCCGCGCCGGACGTTCAAAGGAAGAGGCAGAGGACTACCGCTACTTCCAAGAGCCTGATCTTGTGCCGCTCGCGCCAAGTGCCGAATGGATTGCAGCGATCGATGCAGCAATGCCGCCCCTTCCTGCAGCACGACGCGATGCACTTGCAACTTCTGCAGGTGTTGCAGTTACCGAATCATCTGTCGTTATTGCCGTACAGCGAGATCTCGACCAGCTCGCACTGGCAACAATTGCCGCTGGCGGCGATGGCAAGCGCGTTCTCACGCATGTTGAACACAATTTGTCGAGTGATGGCGCTGCCGATCTCAACCCGGCAACCTTTGCGCAACTTGTGGGTTTGGAGCTTGGCGGGCAACTCACGGCGACACAAGCGAAGACCGTTCTTGCCGAGATGGTGAACTCTGGTCGCGCTCCCGATGTGATCGCAGCGGAACTTGGCTTCGAAGCCATGGATTCTTCTGAGCTTGAAGGCATTGTCGACGGATTGATCGCGGAGAGCCCCGAGGAATGGGCGGACTTCTGCACCGGTGACGACAAGAAGCGCGCCAAATTGCAGGGCTTCTTCACCGGCAAAATTATGAAGGCAACGAAGGGGCAAGCCGATGGCAAAGCGGTCGCTGCACTCCTCGAGTCCCGTAGGGCCGAAAGTCTCTGACTCGCCCGTAAGTGAACGTTGTTCTCTATGATCGGTAAAGCGAAAACCCCCTGGGAGTTCATGTGATGCGATCAAGAAAGAAGAGTGCAGCGTTTGCGGCGCTCTTGATTGCGAGTTTCGTTCTCGTCGGCGCTGCCTGCGGTGATTCGTCGAGTACGACAGATGCATCGTCGACCACCACTGCGAAGTCGAGCGGTAGTGGTAGCGACGCAACTATTTGCGCAGATCTGTTCAATCAGGTCGAAGACCTTGTCGCGACGATGGACGCGTCTGACACAGGGACAACAGACAAGATGTCCCCCGATATGTCGCAGACGATGAAATCGCTTGAATCGTTCTCTTCGAGTGTCCCGAGTGAGATCCGCGAAGATTGGAAGACCGTGATCTCCGCTATCAAGAGCTACGTCGAGGAACTGGCGGGAATCGATTTCGCGAACCCGGCCGACCCAACCACAGAAGCAAAGTTGGCGAAGGCCGAATCTGTGATGGACGACGCGAAGTATCAGAAAGCTTCCGAAAATCTGGATCAGTGGATCCAAAAGAACTGCCCGAGTTACGCGAACGAGTAGTCGGCAGGCAACCAGAATTCAGCATCCTTGGAATAACTTGGGAGTGTTCCCGGTTGGGCTGGGCCATGGCTGAAGTCTCCTTGCGCGCTTGAGCATCGCATTGGTGAACATCCTGTTTCGATACCATTCCTCAGGAGGCCTGCGGCGGGCGTGGTGCCAAACACGAGGGAGCTCCAGTGACGAATACGGGATCAACAGGCGGAACGTTCTGCACGCAGTGCGGGACTTCGATGTCTTCGGGGGCAGCTGCCTGCACCTCTTGCGGATTTGCCATGTACACCGGTCGAAACAACTGCTGGAATTGCGGAACTCATACTGCTATCGGGCAGGCGGTATGCACCTCGTGTGGTGCGGCGGTGGTCGGTGGATCCGTTGCGACGAGTTCAAAGTCGAAGGTCGCAGCCGGACTTCTTGCAATTTTCCTTGGGGGCTTCGGCATCCATAAGTTTTATTTGGGCTACACAACGCCGGCAGTGATCATGTTGGTAGGCGGCCTCATCGGCTTTTGCGGGTCGTTCCTATTTCTTCCCTTACTTCTCATCATCGCCACGTCGATTGTTGGTTTCATCGAGGGGATCATCTACCTCACCAAGTCCGATGCCGAATTCGAGCAGATCTACGTCCAGGGCACTCGCGACTGGTTCTGATCGTCTGGCGGGGAGTCTGTTCCTCGGGGCGACGGTCGCAGTAGCGACTGTCGCCTACGCGCCCGGAGTCTCTGACCGGTTGTTCGCTCAAGGTGTCAGTTGTCCGAGCCGCATGTGGCTCGGAGTCCTGTGTCCTTTCTGCGGGATGACTCACGCGGCAGTGGCCCTTCTTCGTGGCGACATCCTCGGCAGTTTGAGCCAGAACGCTTTCGCTTTGTTCTTTCTGTTGGGGCTGTTGGGTTGGCTGGTGACGCTGATTGGATGGTGGAGGCCCAGAATTCCATGGGCACTCTCGAGATCATTCGTTTCTCTCCTCATCGTCCTCGCATTTGTGGGCTACTCAGTGGGCCGGAACCTGGTCTGATTTCGCCGTGGAACGGGAAAATGTCCCCGAGTTGCCGTTGGGGGCTCCGGGCGGCAAGACTTACGGCCCTGTGAGCACGACGGTCCTTACCTCGCTCGTAGTACTCCGCTAGCACACGCCGGCCTCGTCCGTCGCGTGTGCGCCCCCGGCCTCCCACTCGGGAGGCCGTTTACGTTCCGCCCGTTCGAACCGGCCCAATCCCGCTGATGTCAAGGCATCGGGGAGGACAACCATGAAAACCAACGGTGGTGCCGCACTCATCAAGGCTCTCGAACTCGAGGGTGTCGATGTGATCTTTGGTCTGCCCGGTGGAGCAATCCTTCCGGTGTACGACCCGATCATCGATTCGCCAATTCGCCACATTCTTGTTCGTCACGAACAAGGTGCAGGACACATGGCCGAGGGCTATGCGCATGCAACTGGCCGTCCTGGTGTTGCGATGGTGACTAGCGGCCCGGCCGCAACGAACATCATCACGCCACTCGCTGATGCCTACATGGACTCGGTTCCGATGGTGGTCATCACCGGCCAGGTCGGAACCGCGGGCATCGGAACTGACGCGTTCCAAGAAGTCGACACGGTTGGCATCACTCGTTCGGTTACGAAGCACAACGAACTCGTGACAAACGCGGCGGACATCCCGCGCATCGTGCGCGAGGCATTCCACATCGCGACCACAGGTCGTCCCGGCCCCGTTCTTATCGACATTCCGAAAGACCTCGTGGATCCCACGAACCCGAACTCGGCGCTCGATTGGTACTGGCCCGATTCCGTCGATCTTGC
Source organism: uncultured Candidatus Nemicrothrix sp. (assembly GCA_903827085.1). Taxonomy (GTDB): domain Bacteria; phylum Actinomycetota; class Acidimicrobiia; order Acidimicrobiales; family Acidimicrobilacustridaceae; genus Acidimicrobilacustris; species Acidimicrobilacustris europaeus. The sequence goes on from CAIKHC010000396.1 coordinate 4,457, forward strand.
TGGGTACAACCCTCGCCTCGATGGCGATCCTGCGCTCATCAAAGATGCCGCGCAACTGATCATCGCTGCAGAACGCCCCGTCATCTACTCGGGTGGTGGCATCCTCAAGGCGCGGGCCGCAGAGTCGCTGCTTGCCCTTGCGGAACTACTCGACATCCCCGTCGTCACGACGCTCATGGCTCGCGGCACGATGCCCGATGATCATCCGTTGTGTCTCGGCATGCCGGGCATGCACGGCAACTACACCGCCGTCACCGCGATGCAGGAATCGGATCTACTCATTGCCCTTGGTTCGCGTTTCGACGACCGAGTCACCGGCAAGGTCGATGCATTCGCAAAGAACGCCAAGATCATTCACGTCGATATCGATCCTGCTGAACTTGGCAAGGTTCGCCGACCCGACGTCGGAATCACTGGCGATTGTCGTCTTGTCATCGATGAACTGATTACTGCGCTGAAGCAGATCGGTGCGCCAGAAGTTCAGCCCGATCGTTCAGCGTGGAAGTCCACGATCAGCGGATGGCAAGAGAAGTACCCGCTTACTTACGTTCAGTCCGAGCCGGGAGATTTGCTCAAGCCGCAGTACGTGCTTGAACAACTTCGTGACAACACCCCCGATGACTGCATTGTTGCATCGGGCGTCGGTCAGCATCAGATGTGGACTGCGCAGTACTGGAAGTTCAACCATCCCTACACCTGGATCAACTCGGGTGGCCTCGGAACGATGGGTTTTGCGGTTCCGGCAGCAATTGGCGCCAAGGTCGGGAGACCCGACCGCATGGTGTGGGCCGTCGACGGCGATGGCTGTTTCCAGATGACCGCGCAAGAACTTGTTACCGCTGCCGCCGAGCGCATTCCGGTGAAGATCGCCATTCTCAACAATGCGTATCTCGGAATGGTTCGTCAGTGGCAGGAAATGTTCTACGAGGAGCGTTATAGCGAGGTCTATCTCTCTCCTGATCTTCCGGACTACAAGATGTGGGCCGAATCCATGGGTTGTGTCGGCATGCGTGTCGAAGCTCCCGAGGATGTTCTTCCCGCAATTCAGCGTGCGAATGAAGTTGACGACCGTCCGGTTGTCATTGACTTCCGCACCGATGCGCGCGAGAAGGTTTTCCCGATGGTGCCTTCGGGCAAGTCGAACTCCGACATCGTCGTTGGTCCAGAGGATGAACGATGAGCCCGGCGATGCGTCATCACATTCTTTCCGTCCTTGTCGAAAACAAGCCGGGTGTTCTTGCTCGCGTATCGGGTTTGTTTGCCCGTCGCGGTTTCAACATCTTTTCGCTTGCCGTTGCACCAACCGACGACCCCACTCGTAGTCGCATCACGATCGTGGTCGATGTTGAATCAGCACCGCTTGAGCAGATCACCAAGCAGCTCGACAAGCTCATCAATGTGTTGCAGATCGACGAACTTGCTCCCATCGATGCGGTCGAACGCGAACTCATGATCGTCACAGTCACGGTTTCGGCAGAGTCGAAGCCCGAACTGCTTTCCCTGACTGAGGAATACAGCGGCGCCGTTCTCGATGAGTCCGGAGATCGCATCACTGTGTCGCTGGGCGGAACCCCCGAGGCGCTCGATGCCTTTACCTCCCGCATGGGGGCAGCAGTGGTGGCCTACCAGCGCACCGGCCGCATCGCCCTTCCCCGCATCAATTGATCCCTAGGTAGTCCCGGGGTTATGGCGCCTTTTTGTCCTGAGCGCCTTTCGTCCTAATCTCTCCAACCCGCCCTGTAGGGCGATCCAATCCCGAAACAGGAGTTCCTGTGGCCACCGTCTATTACGAAGCCGACGCCGATCGTTCATTTATCGCCGACCGCAAGGTCGCCATCATGGGTTACGGCTCGCAGGGCCATGCCCATGCGCTCAACCTTAAAGAGTCGGGCATCAACGTTGTTGTTGGTCTGCGCGAGGGTTCCTCCTCGAAGGCCAAGGCCGAATCGGAAGGCCTGAAGGTCATGTCGATTGGCGACGCCACCAAGTGGGCCGACGTGATCATGATCCTGCTTCCCGACACCGAGCAGAAGTCGGTGTACGACGCAGAGATCGCTCCGAATCTTTCCGAAGGCGACGCGCTGTTCTTCGCTCACGGTTTCAACATTCGTTTCAACCGCATCGTTCCGCCGGCTGGCGTTGATGTCGTTATGGCCGCCCCCAAGGGCCCAGGCCATCTCGTGCGTCGTACCTACACCGAGGGTGGCGGCGTTCCGTGCCTCATCGCGGTGGAACAAGACGCAACCGGTAACGCTCGCAATGTTGCACTGGCCTACGCCGATGCAATCGGTGGCACTCGCGCCGGCGTCATCGAAACCACGTTCACTGAAGAAACCGAAACCGATCTATTCGGTGAGCAGGCTGTTCTTTGTGGCGGCGTGGCTGCACTTGTACAGGCCGGATTCGAAACCCTCACCGAGGCTGGTTACCAGCCCGAGATGGCGTATTTCGAATGTCTTCACGAGGTGAAGCTCATCGTTGACCTCATGTACGAAGAGGGCATCAGCGGTATGCGCTACTCAATCTCCGACACTGCTGAGTACGGCGACGTGACTCGTGGTCCGCGTGTCATTACACCGGCCACCAAGATCGAGATGAAGAAGATCCTCGACGAAATCGTTTCCGGTCAGTTCGCCGATGAATGGATCGCCGAATCAGAGTCTGGTCGTAAGAACTTCAACGCCCTGCGAGCAGCTGGCGCTGAACACCCGATCGAAAAGACCGGCAAGGAACTGCGCGCCATGATGCCGTGGATCTCTGCTGGGCGGAAGAGCGTTGCCGAAACTTCAGGCGGCGCACAGGACTGACCCACTTGGGTTGACTCTCGTCGACTTCGGTTGACGGCGACGGATTGTTATGAGGTGCCCGAGTGGCGCTGAAGACAGCGGGTGGAGTGCGCGAGGGGCCTTCGGGCCCCTCCGTCGCGTCTGGGCTGCCCTCGCAATTGTTGAGTTGATTGGTCGGGATTAGGCCCCTAGAGTCTCGCTCCTGTCCGACCGGGCTGTGCCGGTCGATTGATGAGGAGTGACCATGAGCGACAACTGGGGTTTCGATACCCGTCAGATCCACGCCGGCCAGGAGCCCGACCCGACCACCGGTGCGCGTGCTGTCCCGATCTATCAGACAACCTCGTATCAGTTCCGCGACACGACCCACGCCGCGAATCTGTTTGCACTTGCCGAGATTGGCAACATCTACACCCGCATCATGAACCCGACCCAGGGTGTCTTTGAAGCTCGTATCGCATCGCTTGAAGGTGCAACTGCAACTGCAGTTGGTCTTCCCGGTGCACTTGCCGTTGCATCAGGTCAGGCTGCCGAAGCGCTTGCCATTCAGAACCTCGCCGAAGCGGGAAGCCACATCGTTGCCTCAGCAGCGCTCTACGGCGGCACCTACAACCTTCTTCACTACACGCTTCCGAAGTTTGGTATCGATGCGACGTTCGTCGAAGATCCCGACAACCTCGACGAATGGCGCAATGCGATCCGTCCGAACACCAAGGCGTTCTACGGCGAGACCATCGGCAACCCGCGTAACGACGTGCTTGACATCGAGGGCATTTCGAAGGTCGCTCATGAGGCCGGGATTCCGCTCATTGTCGACAACACCGTTGCGTCACCATGGCTTATTCGTCCGTTCGAGTGGGGCGCAGACATCGTGGTGCACTCGGCGACCAAGTTCATTGGTGGCCATGGCACCTCAATCGGCGGCCTCGTCGTCGATGGCGGTTCGTTCGACTTCTCGGCCAACGACAAGTTCCCGATGTTCACCGAACCAGACCCCAGCTACCACGGCCTTCAGTACTGGCCAGCGCTTGGTGCCGGCTCGTACATCATTAAGGCCCGCGTGCAGTTGCTTCGCGATCTTGGCCAGGCCATCACGCCGTTCAACTCATTCCTGTTCCTTCAGGGTCTTGAGACACTCAGCCTTCGTATGGAGCGTCATAACGAGAATGCCGCAAAGGTCGCCGCGTATCTTGCCGGGCACTCGCAGGTCGAAGAAGTGCAGCACGCCAGCCTGACCTCTTCGCCGTGGCATGAGCGCGCGAAGAAGTACACCGCCGGCAAGGGCTTCGGTTCTGTGCCCGCATTCATTATCAAGGGCGGCAAGGACGCCGGACAGAAGTTTGTCGAGGCGCTTGAACTGCACAGTCACGTTGCGAATATCGGTGACGTGCGCAGCCTTGCCATCCAGCCGGCAACCACGACGCATTCACAGCTCACCGAAGCTGAGCAGATCACCGCTGGCGTGCAGCCGGGTCTCGTGCGTCTTTCGGTTGGCCTCGAGTCAATCGACGACATCATCGCCGACCTTGACAAGGGCTTCGCTGCTGCGAAGTGAGTCATCGGTAGTCCCAAGTTGTAGAGAGAGGCCCGGTCATCGACCGGGCCTCTTTGCGTCCCGGAGCGGCTACGTTCGGAGGCAGATCAAGGGGGAGTAATGCAAGCAACGTTTGATTTCAGCGGCAAGGTCGTCATCGTCACGGGTTCGACGAAAGGGTTGGGTCGGGCCATGGTCGACGGTTTTGCTGACGCTGGCGCAAAGGTCGTGGTGAGTAGTCGCAAGCAAGACCTTTGTGATCAGGTCGCGGCAGAACTAACGGAACGCACTGGCGCCGAAGTATTTCCACTCGCATGTCACGTTGGCGAGTGGGATGCCATTCCTGCGTTTGTCGACAAAGTGGTGGAACGGTTTGGTCGCATCGATGTTCTCGTGAACAACGCTGGCATTAATCCCACGAGCGATTCGCTGATGGATACCAACATCGACCTGTGGCGCAAAGTGTTTGCCGTAAACCTCGAGGGGCCACTTCGTATGGCCACATGTGTCGCGCCGCATATGCGCGATGCCGGTGGCGGTTCAATCGTGAACATTGCGACGGTTGGCGCATATAGCGGCGGCCCGGGCGTCGGCGCTTACGGTGCATCGAAAGCAGGTCTCATCAATCTGGGACGCACGCTTTCGAAGGAACTCGCATCGTGGAACATTCGCGTGAACACGATTTGTCCTGGTCCGGTGAAGAGCGAACTCACCGAAGGCGCAGAACGAATGGCTCCAGGCTTTTACGATCGTGCTGCTTCGGCGACATCGCTGAAGCGAGTAGCCGAGACTGCCGAGATCATTGGTCCGGTGATGTATTTGGCCAGCGATCTTTCTTCATTTGTGACTGGCGACGACATCGTTGTCGCCGGTGGCATGCCTCGCGGCTGAGGACGCTGTCTTCGATCTACGAGTTCAGCCGATTAGAGCCGGACGCTGCGGCCCGTAGCCAACTGCTTGGTCAGATGTTTTCGACCACGTAATCGACGCACTTGGTAAGTGCTTCGACGTCTTCGGGATCGATGGCCGGGAACATGGCAACACGGATCTGATTGCGACCGAGTTTGCGATAGCTATCGGTATCGACGATGCCGTTGGCCCGCAGCACCTTGTTGACATCATCGGCTGAGACCGAGTCATCGAAATCGATGGTGGCAACGACGTGGCTGCGCTCATCGGGATTGGTGACGAAAGGCGATGCATAGGAAGAAGCTTCGGCCCATGAGTACATGATCTCGGCAGAGCGATCGCATCGTGATGCGGCAAAGTGCAAGCCGCCGTTGTCGTTCACCCATTCGACCTGCTGCACCGCAAGGAACACAGTTGCCAGTGCTGGCGTGTTGTAGGTCTGGTCTTTGCGAGAGTTGTCGAGCGCAGTGGTGAGGCTGAGCGATTCGGGAATCCAGCGCCCTGATGCACCGATCTTTTCGATGCGTTCAATAGCAGCGGGGGAGACGGCTGCGAGCCAGAGTCCGCCGTCAGAAGCGAGGCACTTCTGCGGGGCGAAGTAATAGACGTCGGTCTGCGATGCATCGAAGCGAAGGCCGCCAGCGGCTGAGGTGGCATCGACGAGCACGATTGCTTTGCCTTCGGAGCCAGCGGGGCGCACCAACGGCATCGACACACCGGTTGAGGTTTCGTTATGAGTGAACGCATAGGTGTCGATTGCATCGTCGACGATCGGAAGTGGATGCGTGCCGACTTCGCTCTTGATGATGACCGGGTCGTCGAGGAACGGTGCAGCGGCGGCGGCTTGACCGAACTTCGAGGAAAACTCGCCGAAGTTGAGGTGCTGGCTGCGGCGATCGATGAGGCCAAAGGTGGCGATGTCCCAAAAGACGGTCGAGCCACCGTTGCCGAGCATGATCTCGTAACCGTCGGGCAACGCAAACATCTCGGCCAGACCGTTGCGCAGTCGGCTCACCATGTACTTGACGGTGTCCTGACGGTGGCTGGTGCCGAGGTAGTCGCGGCCGGCTTCAGCAAGGGCGGCAACGGCCTCGGGGCGAACCTTCGAAGGGCCGCAGCCAAAGCGGC
>CAIKHC010000397.1 GCA_903827085.1 uncultured Candidatus Nemicrothrix sp.
GATGACCGATAGTGCACTAGTACCGTGAGGGAAAGGTGAAAAGTACCCCGGGAGGGGAGTGAAATAGTACCTGAAACCGTTGGTTTACAATCAGTCAAAGCGTCGTCATCCTTTTAGGATGGCCGCGATGGCGTGCCTTTTGAAGAATGAGCCAACGAGTTACGGTGTGTGGCGAGGTTAACCAGTGATGGGAAGCCGGAGCGAAAGCGAGTCTTAATAGGGCGAATTAGTCGCATGCTGTAGACCCGAAGCCGAGTGATCTATCCATGGGCAGGTTGAAGCGGGGGTAAGACCCCGTGGAGGACCGAACCCACCATAGTTGAAAATATGGGGGATGACCTGTGGATAGGGGTGAAAGGCCAAGCAAACTCGGTGATAGCTGGTTCTCCGCGAAATGCATTTAGGTGCAGCGTCAAGCGTTCAGCCATGGAGGTAGAGCACTGAATGGGTTAGGGGCCCTACAAGGTTACCGACCCCAATCAAACTCCGAATACCATGGCTCCAGAGCTTGGCAGTGAGACTACGAGGGATGAGCTTCGTGGTCGAGAGGGAAACAGCCCAGACCGCCGGCTAAGGCCCCTAATTCTGGACTAAGTGGTAAACGATGTGAGACTGCCCAGACAGCCAGGAGGTTGGCTTAGAAGCAGCCACCCTTAAAAGAGTGCGTAACAGCTCACTGGTCGAGTGGTCTTGCGCGGACAATGTAGCGGGGCTCAAGTCCAGAGCCGAAGCCGCGGATGCGTCGTAAGACGCGTGGTAGCGGAGCGTCGATCTCGGAGTGAAGCGGCGGGGGAACCCGTCGTGGACCGTGGTCGAGTGAGAATGTTGGCATGAGTAGCGAAAGAGGGGTGAGAAACCCCTCCGCCGAATATCCAAGGGTTCCTGGGGAAGGCTAATCCGCCCAGGGTAAGTCGGGAGCTAAGGCGAGGCCGAGAGGCGTAGTCGATGCACAACTGGTTGATATTCCAGTACCGCTGTACCCGCGCCAATACTGATCCATTGTTGCTAAGGGGCTGTCACCTTCGGGTGACGAACTGACCCACGATGAGGACGTAAGCAATGAGGGGACGCAGGAGGATACGTGAGCCCAGGCGATGGTTGTCCTGGGGTAAGTGCGTAGGGAGGGGACTAGGAAAATCCGGGCCCCATGATCCTGAGACACGACGCCGAGCCGATTTAGGTGAAGTCACTGATTCCATGCTGCCGAGAAAAGCCTCTAGCGAGCTGGTACGGCGCCCGTACCCCAAACCGACACAGGTGGATAGGTAGAGAATACTAAGGCGATCGGGAGAACTGTGGTTAAGGAACTCGGCAAAATACCTCCGTAACTTCGGGAGAAGGAGGACCCCATTAGGGTGACGGACCTTGCGTCCTGAGCTTGAAGGGGTGGCACAAACCAGGGGAAAGCGACTGTTTACTAAAAACACAGCAGCGTGCGAAGTCCTAAGACGATGTATACGCTGTGACGCCTGCCCGGTGCTGGAAGGTTACGGGGAAAGGTTAGCCTTCGGGCGAAGCTTTGAACCTAAGCCCCAGTAAACGGCGGCCGTAACTATAACGGTCCTAAGGTAGCGAAATTCCTTGTCGGGTAAGTTCCGACCTGCACGAA
>CAIKHC010000398.1 GCA_903827085.1 uncultured Candidatus Nemicrothrix sp.
AAGCGGGAAGGGGGAAGTGGGATGGGGGCGAGGAGCATTCTGAGTCAAACGATAGGGCCGCCGACCTCCGGTTCTGACACTCCGTCAGATGGGTGGGGACGGGAATCGCTAGTGTCATCACCCATGCGAGCAGATGAGAACTGGGGAACTATCGGCCGGCTGATTTTGGCGTCGGGGGACCGCTTCCCGGATGTCGAGGCATTGGTCGATGGCGAACTCCGACTGACGTTCCCTGAACTACGTGGTCGCATCATCGATTCGGCCCGGGCCCATATTGCCGCTGGGGTCGAGAAGGGCGACAAGGTCGCCATCTGGGCGCCGAATATTGCCGAGTGGATTATCTCGGGCCTTGGTGCCGTGATGGCCGGTGCGGTGTTGGTGCCGTTGAACACCCGATATAAGGGAATGGAAGCCGCCGACATCATTCGTCGTTCGGGCGCCAAGGTGCTCTTGTGCGTCAACGGTTTCCTCGGCAACGACTACGTCGGCATGCTGGCTGGCACCGGCATTGAAGAGAACTGTCGCATCGTCGTCATTAAGGGCGACGCTCCCGAAGGCACGACCTCTTGGCAGGACTACCTCAATGCGGGCGCCGTGGTGCCCGTTGAATCGGTTGACGCTCGCGTAAACGAAACCAGCCCCGATGATCTGTGCGACCTCGTGTTCACTTCGGGAACCACGGGTAAGCCCAAGGGTGTCATGGTCACGCATGCGCAAACACTTCGTGTGTTTGAAGTGTGGGCTGATGTTGTTGGCCTTGCTGAAAGCGACCGCTACCTCATCGTCAATCCGTTCTTCCACACCTTTGGTTACAAGTCCGGCATCATCGCCAGTTTCCTTAAGGGCGCAACGATGATCCCCGAGCCCGTGTTCGACGTACAGAAAGTGCTGACCCGCATTGCCGCTGAAAAGGTGTCGATGTTGCCTGGGCCGCCCACGTTGTTCCTTTCGATTCTCAACGACCCGAATCGCGATTCATTTGATCTTTCTTCGCTTCGTGTTGCCGTTACTGGTGCTGCGGCAATTCCAGTGTCGATGATTGAACGCATGCGTGAGGAACTCACGTTCAAGAACATCATCACCGCCTACGGCCTTACTGAAGCGACTGGCACCGTCACGATGTGCCGTCCTGAAGACGATCCGGAAACGATTGCGCTTACGTCGGGTCGGGCAATTCCCGACACCGAAGTTCGCATCGTTGACGAGAACAACAACGAACTTCCGCGTGGAGAAGCGGGTGAAATCGTTTGCCGTGGCTACAACGTCATGCTCGGCTATCTCGATAATCCGGAAGCCACCGCTGAAACGATTGACGCTGACGGTTGGTTGCATACCGGCGACGTCGGAATTATGGATGAGCGTGGTTATGTGCGCATTACCGATCGCACCAAGGACATGTTCATTGTCGGCGGCTTCAACGCCTATCCGGCCGAGATCGAAAACCTGCTGATGGCGTACGAAGGCATCGCGCAGGTCGCGGTTGTTGGTGTGCCCGACGAGCGTATGGGCGAAGTTGGCATGGCCTTTGTGGTTCCTCGAGATGGCGTCACGATCGACGTTGCCGCTCTAAGCGCATGGGCCCG
>CAIKHC010000399.1 GCA_903827085.1 uncultured Candidatus Nemicrothrix sp.
AAAGAACTCAAGCTCAACGCCGTCACCGATGATGTCGCGGTCGGCGAGTAAACACACGACCTGATTGGAATTCAACGCCTTCAGAATCTCGTTTCCTGCATCAGGCCCCAACGGAACGATATTCAGCCCGATTTCTCGACGGAACTCCACGAAGAATTCAAACAAGGCCGGAGGTTCGAGCGACTCGACCACCGCAGTGACGGGAATCTTCATCACCTTCGTCATCCAAAATGCGGCCCACTCCCATCCACCCAAGTGCGGCATAACCGCCACCACTCCCTTGCCGGCTTTCAGTGCGTCAGCAATATGGGCGAATTGTTCAAAAGCAAAACGGAAGTCGACTTGTTCCGGAGTTAACTGCGGTAGACGAAAAGAATCGACCCAGTAACGCGCGTAACTGTCGAACGTGGCGTCGACGGCGCGGTCGAGTGCCTTGCCTTCAAGGGTGGGATCGGCACGATGAAGATGCCTCGCAACAAGCATGCGTCGCTCTTTCGATACCGAGGCAGCGATACGACTTAAACCTTTTGCAGTGATCTCAGCGAACGGACGCGGCACAGCCCGCGTGAACGCTGCACCCGCGCGATAGGCCGCGGTGACCAGATCTAGCGCCATGAGCGCCTAACGGCGTCGACGCGCCTGAAGGTTCTGACGCCACTGTGACGACCCGGCGCGGGTTACGCGGGCAGCACGGCGACGAGACGCGCGACGTGTTGGTGCAACGACCGGACGTTCCTGCGATGCCTGGCGCCATACCTTCACGAAGCGCTGCACAGCAGTCACGATCGTCAGAACGAGCATGACCCAAAGAACTGGGATCAGTAGAACGGGAAAGAGAAGACCTAAGCCAAGGAGGATGACGCGTTCAGCGCGCTCCATGACGCCGCCCTTGGCGTTAAAGCCGAGGGCTTCCGCCTTCGCCCGTTCGTAGGAGATGATGAGCGAAGCGCCGAGCACGGCCATCGGCAGAAGGGGCATGAGCCCGCCGTGGGTATCGGCGAGATACCAAGCCACACCACCGAGCAACATCGTGTCGGACACTCGGTCGGCGACAGAGTCGAAGAAGGCACCACGAGGACCATCGGTGCCGGCTGCCTTCGCTACGGCGCCATCGAGGGCATCGGGCAAACCAGTGAGTACCAGAAGGAGCAGCCCGAGCGGTAAGAAGCCAGCTGCGATCGCCACTGCAGCGCACGCCGACATGACCACGCCAAGGGCGGTCAGGCGATCAGCGGTGAAACCCAGTTTGAGCAAGTTCGCTCCAACCGGCTTCAACCCCTTCTCGATATTGGTTCGCCAACGACCGTCAAGCACGGAGAAAGGGTAGCAGTGGGCCATTGGCCGACCCCGGCACGCCCCTAATCTGCAGTGGTGACTGACTACTCGACCCTTATGCCCGGCGATGCCGTGGTCGCCCTGCGCACCCTTCCGCGACGGGTCAACGCCGCTCTTGGCGTGGTCGACGAGGCCACCGAGGGACGAGCCCACCAATTGGGCGCTGACGGAGTTTCAGCCATCGAGGCGATTCTCGGAGCGACCGCCACCCTCGCAGTGCTCGAAAAGGGTCTCAGCGATGTCTCAATTCTCGATGACGCCCTGCTTCACCCGGCTGTGACCAACCGGCGGCTCCGTTCCATCGAGCTAACAACGAACGAACCCACCGAAGCGGTAGTGGAACAGTTCACCGAACGCGTGACGGCTCTTGCCGATTTGGCCGAGTCCATCAAAGGCAAGGACTGGTCGCGCACGGGTGTCGTCGCCGATGCCAGGGTCAGCGCGCTTGATCTATTGCGCGATGCCGTTGAAGTTGGTGTCGATGCGCTCGCTCAGGTCGAGCGCATCATTGCTTCGCTTCGCTGAACAAGAACTGCCCCGAAGCGTTATTCGGCCCAGTCCTCGGGGTTGTCTTCGACGAACCATTCGACGATCGAACCGTCGACGCCATCGACGAGCACAAGCCCGCGCTTTTCAGGCGGATCTTCCGCGCTGTAGAGCAGGATGCGCCATGTTGGTCGGCTAAGGAGTCCGCGCCAGCCCATCTGCGCTGAAGCATGGCCGACGGGGAACCCAACCTGCTTGGTGGCAGCAACGAGCGCGTCGCTTTCGTCGACTTTCAGATTCCAACCCGCAACAAAGCTGTAGAGGCCGAACAACGCCAGCACAATCGCTGCAATGACAACGCCTTGATTAATCAGAACGGGATCACTGCTGCGGCGAAGCACCCAAATGAGAATGCAGATCGCAGAGATCGCCCAATAGAGATACGCGGGAACCCGGCGGCGATTGTTGTTCGGGAAGAGGTAAGGGCCGACATAGCCCGCCGCATTCAGATCTTCGGGAAGTGCGTCACGAATATCAGCATCGTTCAATGGGGCAGTCGAGGCGGAATCGGTGGCGTCGTTCATGTCAGACATCAGATGGGACCGTAGCCCCCTGCGGGCCACGGTCGCACACCCACGGTCAGGAGGCCTTCACTGTGGCAGTCGCGATGGATCAGGTGGGCCACGCCGCTCGAACTTTTTGCAGCGTTGCATCAAGCGGCTCGGGCAGGACACGAGCAAGAGCAATCGAGGTCATGAAGTTGCTATCGGCATCCCACCGAGGAAGGACATGGGTGTGGAGATGATCGGGAACACCGGCGCCGGCAGCACGACCAAGGTTCAGCCCAACGTTGACTCCGTCACAGCGATAGGCACTCTTCAGCGCAATCACTGCATCTCTTGAAAGATGCGCCATCTCTTCAAGTTCCTCATCGGTCAGGCCCTCGAGTTCGGCGACAGCACGATTCGGCACCACAAGTAAATGCCCGCTCGTATACGGGTACGCGTTGAGAAGCACTGAACATGACGTGCCGCGATGAACAACCATGCCCTCGTCATCAGGAAGTGAGAGCACGCGTTCGAAGAGCGAACCGTTTTCGTCTGGGTCGAGCGAGGTGTCACCGGGCTGCGTCACCGCGGCGATGTACGACAATCGCCACCCCGCCCAAAGGTGATCAAGGTGCGGAACGTCGGACATGGGTTAGGAGTGACCAGCGACGTCCGCGGCGAGACGCTCGACGAACGATTCGAAGGCCACATTGCGCTCGACCTCTCCCCCACGTGGATTCACGCCAACGGTTGCGTGAGCGACATCGTCGTCACCGATCACAAGCACATACGGAAGTTTTTCGAGTTTCGCCTTACGGATCCGACCACCAAGCGGTTCGTCGGCTTCGACCATGTCGGCCCGATACCC
>CAIKHC010000400.1 GCA_903827085.1 uncultured Candidatus Nemicrothrix sp.
CCTGTTGATTCCGCGTCGCAGCCTTGTCGAGGCAATGCACTCAGTCGATGGCTATGCGGGAGTATCAAACAAGATGGTGTGCATGCCAACCGGCGATTGCGCGCAAGCAGCAACGATTGGTGTGTTCAGGGCTCCGGCGTGGCCGGTAGGTAGTGGTTCCCAGACGGCGCAACCCGTCTATTCAAAGACCGAGACGCTTGCGTCTGTTGTGCGAAAAAAATAGATCAGTGGACGTCACATCACACATGAACTCACCGGTTCTTGGCTTCAGCCACCTGCAGCTGAATGTGCGCGATGTGCGCGCGTCGGTTGCCTGGTACTGCGCTGCGCTCGGCGTGGAAGTTATGTCGGAACATGGCGACGTTGTTGCACTGCGTCACCGTGAGGCTCGCCTGGTCATCGTTGTGTCGCCAGGCGAACCCGATGTTGACCATTCGCCGATCGATCACTTGGCATTCGCAGTTGCCGATGGTCCGACACTTGAAGCGTGGGCATCGCATCTTCGTGAACTGGGATTAGAAGTTCCCGCGGTTGTCGACGAACTCGGCAAGCCGTCACTGCAGTTGCGTGACCCCGATGGCAATGCCGTGGAATTAGTCGCTCCGGCGCCTCGTTAACTCGAGAAGCTGAACAGGTCGAAGCCCAACTGGGCAACAAGCGATGCCGTTGCATCGAGCGGAAGCCCAATGACATTGGTTGGGCTTCCATCGATTCGATGAACGAAGATCGCTGCGGACCCCTGCATTCCGTAGCCGCCAGCCTTGTCGAAGGGTTCGCCGGTGGCGATGTACCAGTCGATCCAGGCATCGGGCACGGGTGCAAACGTGACGGCAGTGGTGATGACGGTTGATTCGTCTCGAACGGTGCCATCGGCATCGATCGCCAACGCGCACACGCCGGTGTGCACGTGATGAACCGAATTAGACAGTTTGCGCATGAGTGTGCGCGCATCGTCTTCGTCAACCGGCTTGCCGAGTAGTTCGCCATTGAGGTCGACGGTGGTATCGGCCGCGATCACGAGTTCGCCAGTCCCGGCAACGGCGGCGGCTTTTTCGCGCGCGAGACGAAGCACGTAGTCAGTGCCGAGTTCTCCGGAATGCACGGATTCGTCGATATCGGCTGGGCGAACTGCGAACACCAAGCCAAGGTCGGCGAGAAGTTCCTGGCGGCGGGGTGAGGCCGAAGCTAAGACAAGTTGCATAGTCACAGTCTCATCCACCGCTGACCGATGCATCGGCGAGTGCATCGGGTGGGGTGGTGGCTTCGCCGTCGAGCCAGCCATCGGGGATGATCACTGCGTGCGGGCCGGCTTGGGTGCCGCGTGGACGTGAGGCGGTCTCCGCATCGACGGTGAGCGAATGATCAAGCGCAGCGAGTTGATCGTCGAGTTCAGCAAACGAGGCAACCAACGTGAGACTGCGGCGCGCTTCAGAACCAACGGCGTAGCCCGTCAGATACCAACCAAGGTGTTTGCGCATCATCAACATGGCCCGACGTTCGCCAACGGATTCCGCCAAGAGACGTGCGTGTTCCGCCGCTATGACTGCGACGTCGCCAAGCGGAGGTTCAGGGCGCGCTGGTAATCCTGCAAAGACATCAGCGAGTTGACCGAAGAACCACGGGCGGCCCAGACACGCACGTCCAACCACGACACCGGCACAGCCCGTTTGCTCCATCATCACGAGCGCGTCGTTGGCCGTCCAAATATCGCCATTGCCAAGAACGGGAACATCGGGCACGGCTTCAACGAGCGCAGTGATTGCGTCCCAATGGGCACGGCCGGAGTAACGCTGCTGGGCGGTGCGTGAATGCAGTGCAACTGCTTTTGCTCCGCTGTCGGCCGCGATGCGCCCGGCTTCGAGATAGGTGAGACGTTCGTCGTCGAGGCCCATGCGCATCTTCACCGTGACGGGCACCGTTCCATCCGAAGCGGCGTCGGCGGCTTCAACCGCCGCAGAGATGATCGCGGCCAGTAGGCGCGGACGGGTGGGAACTGCTGCTCCACCGCCGTGGCGCATCACTTTGGGGGCGGGGCAACCGAAGTTGAAATCGAGGTGGTCGACATGGCCTTCGCCGATAAGGCGCCGAACCGCCTCGGCCACTACCGCCGGGTCGGTGCCATAGAGCTGGAGCGATCGGGGAGATTCGTCGGGAGCGAACGAGGCCAACTGCCAACTTTTCTCGCCCCCTTCGAGCAGGCCGCGAGCGTTCACCATTTCGCTCACGTAGAGCCCGGCCCCGTAGCGGCGGCACAGGCGACGGAAGGCGCTATTGGTGACACCAGCCATCGGCGCGAGCACGACGGGCGGGTCGACCGTCAGGGGGCCGATGGTGAGAGAGCGCTGCACGAACCGTCACGCTAGCGAGGCCCGGTAGGGTCACCTCTATGACTGCGCAGGTGCTCGATGGTGAACTCGTGGCAGCCGGGATCAAGGCCGATCTGGCCGGTCGGGTCAAGGCCCTCATCGAACGGGGCATCACCCCCGGTCTGGGCACGGTTTTGGTGGGCGACGATGGCCCTTCGGCCAACTACGTCTCCATGAAGCATCGCGATTGCGAGATCCTTGGCATTACCTCGCACCACGCCCATTTGCCCTCCGATGCCACCCAGCAGGACGTGCTCGAGGTCATTGCCCGGTTCAACGCCGATCCAGCTGTCGATGCCTACCTCATGCAGTACCCGTTCCCGAAGCATCTCGACTTCGAAGGTGCGCTGCTCGAGGTTGACCCGGCCAAGGATGTCGATGGTCTGCATCCGGTGAATCTTGGTCATCTCGTGCAGGGCGTCGATGGCCCGCTGCCATGTACGCCGGCTGGCATCCAAGCCTTACTTGCGCATTACGGCGTGCAGATCGAAGGACGTCACGTTGTCATTGTCGGTCGCGGTCTGACCATCGGCCGGCCGCTCGCCAATCTCCTTACTCTGAAGCGACCAAACGCGAACGCAGCGGTCACGGTTGTGCACACCGGTGTTGCCGACCTCGGCGCGTATACGCGTGAAGCCGACATCATCATCGCTGCGGCTGGTTCGCCGGGACTCATCACCTCCGACATGGTGAAGCCTGGCGCTGCGGTTGTTGCTGCTGGTGTTTCGTTTGAAGGAAAGAAACTCGTCTCCGATGTGGCCGATGATGTCGCAGAAGTTGCTGGTTGGTTGTCGCCGCGCATCGGTGGAGTCGGCCCGATGACTCGCGCCATGTTGTTGGTAAATACCGTTGAGGCTGCTGAACGTCGAGTGGAGCAGGGCTGAACATGACCCACATCTCCGATCTTCTTGCCGCGGGCCGTACGTGTTCGTTCGAGTTCTTCCCGCCAAAAACCGATGACGCAGCGCGTGCGCTTGAGGAAACCATTGCTGAACTTGCGCCGCTTAATCCTTCATTTGTGTCGGTGACCTATGGCGCCGGTGGTTCCACTCGTGAACGCACTCGCGACGTAGTCATCAACATCGAACGCGATCTCGGCATTACTGCCATGGCGCATCTCACCTGCGTTGGCCACACGCGTGCACAACTCGATTCGTTGCTCGATGAATATAAGGCCGCAGGTGTCTCGAACATTCTTGCGCTCGCTGGTGATCCGATTGTCGATGACAACGGAGAGGTGGCCGAAAGCGATTTCGAGTACGCGATGGAACTTGTGGAACTCATCAAGGACAAGGGCGGCTTCGCCATCGGTGTTGCCGCTCATCCCGAGGGCCATCCGCGTTCAGAAGATCTCTATTCTGATCGCCGTCGCTTGGCCGACAAGCTAAACGCCGCCGATTTCGCCATCACGCAGTTCTTCTTCGAAGCCGAACCGTATCTGCGTCTTGTCGAAGGTCTGTCTGCGTTCGGCTGCGATAAGCCCGTGCTTCCAGGCATCATGCCCGTTACCAACGCCGCGCAGGTTGTGCGCTTTGCGCAACTTGCTGGCGCTGCGTTCCCACCACACCTCGCTGCTCGATTCGACGCCATTGCTGACGATGGCGAGGCAGTTCGCGCGTTGGGTGTCGAGTTGGCCAGCAAGCTTTGTCAGCGCCTGCTCGACGAAGGTGCGCCGGGTCTGCACTTCTACACACTCAATCGTTCGACGGCCACGCGCGAAATCGCAGCGAACCTTGGCCTCGGCGATGCTTTGTCTGCTGGCGCGTAACCACTGATGGCCGCAGGTGTCCCCGGGCTTTTCCGTCGCGGCTCTCGGCTTCTGACGCGGTACGTCAAGGCCCACCCAGTTCCATTCATTATTTCGATTTTTGGCGCAGCAATTTACGCAGGCGCTGCAGTCGGCACCACGATCATTCTTGGGCGCATCACCAACAATGTGATCGTTCCAACCTTTGAAACGGGTCGACCCGAAGCCAAAGCCGTTTGGTATTCGGGTCTGGCACTGTTGCTGGTGGGGTTGCTTCGTGCATCCACAATCATTTTGCGCCGCTACTTTGCTGCGCTTCTGACGTATAGAACCCAGCGAGATTGGCGACGCAAACTCGCGCACACCTATTTGTCGGTGCCGCTCAAGTATCACCGTGAAACTCCGACTGGTGAGCTTCTGGCACATGCTGACGCTGACATCGTTGCCTCGAGCGAGGTCATCAATCCGCTGCCATTCAGTGTTGGTGTCGTCACGCTCGTGATTTTCGCCATCGTTAGCTTGGCGACAGTCGATTGGTTCTTGATGCTGGTAGCAGTGGTGTTATTCCCGCTGCTGGCCATCATTAATCGGATGTACACCACCCGGGCAGAAAAGCCATTAGGTGTAGTGCAAGAACGAGTCGGTCAGGTCAGTCGGATCGCGCACGAATCCTTCGATGGCGTTCTTGTTGTGAAGACGCTTGGCCGTGAGGATGAAGAAGTCGATCGACTCGAAGTTGCAGCTGATCAGTTACGAGCATCACGAGTGGGCCTCGGTCGCATTCGTGCGGTGTTCGAACCGATGATCGAAGCGTTACCGAACCTTGGAATCATTGCGTTGCTGCTGATCGGTTCTTGGCAGGTCTCGATTGGCCGCCTCAATACTGGCGACATCGTGCAAGCCGCAGCGTTGTTCGGATTACTTGCCTTCCCGATGCGGGTGTTCGGATACTTCTTGCAGGAGCTCCCGCGTGCGGTGGTCGTAAGCGCTCGACTCGACAAAGTTCTTGCGGCGCCGCACGAGCCAGGCGCTTCGACCGACGATCCGCCGGCAGTTGCCGACGGCCCACTCTCGGTCTCTTTCGCTGATGTTTCGTTTCGCTACGGCGACGATCCGCCTGTGCTCGACGGGCTGAACCTCAGCATTGCTGCCGGTTCCATCGTTGCGCTTGTTGGCGTGACTGGTTCGGGCAAGTCCACGTTGTGCGAACTGATTCCTCGTCTCGTCGATCCCGACAGCGGCACTGTGGAACTCGATGGAGTAGACCTCCGCGAGTTCGACCCCATAGCGGTTCGTTCCGAAGTTGCACTTGTCTTTCAAGAAACCTTTCTGTTCGCCGACACGGTTCGCGAAAACGTCACGCTTGGCTATCCGATCGACGACTCGGAACTTGAGCGGGCTGCGTCAATCGCTCACGCAAGCGCGTTTGTGCATCGTTTGCCCAACGGTTGGGACACCGTGGTGGGGGAGCGTGGCATCACGCTTTCGGGCGGTCAACGTCAGCGCCTTGCACTAACGAGAGCGTTGTTGCGTGGCCCACGTGTCCTCATCCTCGACGATGCCACCAGTGCCGTTGATCCGGTGATCGAGTCCGCGATTCTTCGTGATCTGCGCACCTCGCTGGAAACAACCACGTTGGTGGTTGCTCACCGAGTGTCAACCATCGAACTGGCCGATGAAGTGGTGTTCCTCGATGAAGGCCGCATTGTTGCCACGGGTTCGCATCCAGAGTTGTTGGCGAATGATCCTGACTACGCCCGCCTCGTGCACGCGTATGTCGATCAGGAATCAATGACCGAAGACATCGATCATGAGGAGCCGTTGATTGACGAAGGTGGGCATTCGTCATGACCGAAAAGCGAAATCGCAGTCTCAGCAACGACGGCTCTGCTGATCACAACGAATTGTCAGTAGAAGCCAACGACGAGCTCGCAGTGATGGAACACGCGTCGGCCTTCGACGACCCCATTGCGCTCGAGCACGAAGCCCTCGCTGCGTCGGCCGAAGAAGACAGGGCCAACGAGCGGCGACTTCGGGCAATTTCGGTGCTGCGACGCGGCTTTGCCCAGAGCCCCGAACTTGGCCGCGGCCTCCGTTTGACGCTGCTCTTCGCCATCATCGGTTCGGCCGGCCGCTTGGTCATCCCGGTGCTTATTCAGCAGGTGATCGACAAGGGTCTACTGGCCGACGACGGTTTCAACGCAAGTTTTACTGTCACGGCCTGCGCCGCTGCAGCCGTGATCGTCATTGCGGTCATGTTGTTGGCCCGCGTCACGTATGTGCGGCTGGTGACGACGGCCGAAATGATGTTGCGCAATCTACGAGTGCGCACGTTTACTCACATCCATCGCTTGCCCATCGCGAGCCACGAGTCAACGCGTCGTGGTGAGCTCACCGCGCGCGTCACCAGCGACATCGAAACCATTGCCCGCTTTCTTCAGTACGGCGCAGTGGCCTGGATCATCGATTCCGTTGTCATCATCGGAACACTTGTCGTGATGAGTTTCTACGCTTGGCAACTTGCGGTCATCACGGTTGTTGCTGCGTTGCCGGTGTTGCCATTGTTCCGCCTCATGCAGCGCCGCCAGTTGAAGGCGTACACGGTGGTTCGTAACCGGGTGGGTACGACCTTGTCGGAAGTCAGCGAAGCGGTGCAGGGCGCAGCGCCGATTCGGGCCTACGGTCTGCAGCGTCGGTCACGAGCTCGTCTCGATGATGCGATTCAGGCTCAGTTCAAGTCCGAAATGAGTGCCGCTCGTTGGTTCGCATTCATGTTCCCGCTTGGCGATGCGTTCGGTGGCGTTGCGCTTGCTTCGGTGGCTATGGCTGGCATTTGGTTCGGCGAATCTTGGGGCCTCAACGCCGGCAGTTTGGTGGCCTGTTTGTTCCTCGTGCAGTTGATCCTCGGACCAATTGCCGAGATTGGCGAGATTCTCGATCAGACCCAAACCGCAATTGCTGGTTGGTCCAAAGTGCTCGATGTTCTCGACACTCCAATTGATCTTGTGGAACCCGAACCTGGCGTGCAATTGCCGGAAGGCCCCCTCGAAGTACGGGTTGAGCATCTGGGCTTCACCTATCAAACCGGGGGTCCGGTGCTGAGCGACGTCAACATCACGATTCTGGCGGGAACCTCTGTAGCAATCGTGGGCGAAACCGGTTCGGGCAAGACCACGTTTGTGAAGTTGCTCGATCGACTTGCTGATCCTGTGGAGGGGAAGATCCTCATCGGAGGCCTTGCTCTGGAATCGGTGAATCGAACCTCGCGAACCGAACGCATTCGCATGGTGCCCCAAGACGGATTCATGTTCGATACAACGCTGGGTGAGAATATTGCCATGGGGCTTGTCGGAGCCACCCTTGACGATGTGCGCGCTTCGATAACCGAACTCGGGCTGGAAACCTGGGTTGCTGGTCTGCCTCGTGGACTCGATACCGAAGTGGGGGAGCGAGGCGAAGGTTTGAGCGTCGGCGAACGCCAACTCGTCGCCCTGGCTCGTGCCCAGATGGCCGATCCGGGCTTGCTTATCCTCGATGAGGCCACCAGTGCCGTTGACCCGCGCACTGAACGTGCACTTACAACCGCGTTGCATCGTTTGGCCAAGGGCCGCACCACCATCAGC
>CAIKHC010000401.1 GCA_903827085.1 uncultured Candidatus Nemicrothrix sp.
ACCGTGATGCCCCATTCGTAAGAACACTCACTCGCAAAGCGTTGGAGTTCGTCTTGGGTATAGTATCCGCCGTATGCCAATGAATCGAAATGTTGTAAGGAATACGGCCCGGTTTGTGTGCCACTGCGGTTTGAGGAAATGGTATTGAGCTTGGGGTATAGTTTGCTTTCGAATCGCCATCCTTGATCGTCGGTGAGGTGTAAGTGAATCACATTAAAGCGATATTGAGCGGCCATTTCGGCGTATTTGTTGAGGAAGTCGATGTTGTCGGACCTCCAACCTCGGTCGATATCCGCGGCGCCGGCGTTGTCGAAGCGCAGCTTCTTCTTGCTGCGCTTGATGCAAAGAAGAATGCACAAGCCATCGACGGCGAAGCGCATGTCGCATCAGTGACAAGTGCAGAGGGTGCAGTCGCCACCGTTGCGATCGGTTTCGATGGTGGCATTCGTGTCGATCTTCGCTGTGGTCGTTTGCTCGACGCGATCGTTCTTCGCTCCTATGCAATCGGTGCGGTTCATATGGCACTCGGTTGGGTAACAAGCGAGGGTCTGTCGGTTGCCGAGGACGGAACGATTAGCGATCTGACGATTCGTTCCTTTGGCGTCCTTCGTTCCGCTGACATGCCGCATGTTGAGGTGACGCTGCACGAGGAAGACAGCGAACCAGTCAATGGCTCTGATGTGGTCTTTGCCGCAGCAGCAGCAGCGGTGTGGTCGGCTCAAGGTTGGCCGACCGATTGGCCGACCGGTCGCAGTGTTCTCGGCGACGAACGTGTGACACAGTGAGTTCATGAGCACACCTATTGGTCCGTACACACCCATCGTTCGTGCCGGCGACTTCCTCGTGATCTCCGGTCAACTCGGATTGGTCAACGGAGAAATGATCGTGGGTGGCGTGACGCACGAGACCACGCAGGCTTTGACAAACATGGCGGCGCTCCTTGAAGGCGAAGGCGCCTCACTTGCCGACGTCGTGAAGACCACCGTCTTCCTTCGCCATATGCGCGATTTCGACCTCATGAACGAGGCCTACATGGTGGCGTTTGGTGATCACCGGCCGGCACGCAGCGCCTTCGCAGTGGCCGAGCTGCCTCGTGTGGCCTTGGTCGAGATCGAAGCGTGGGCCTGGTCGCCCGCCGAGAAGTAAGGTTTCGCCCATGCCTGGCGTCGTCATCATCATCCTCGTGCTCCTGATCGCAATCCCTGTGGGGTTTCTCATGACCATGTCGATCGTGGCCGGTGTGTTGGGCTGGAGCGTCGGAGACGAGGTCGACGTCAACTATGCCGGGACTGAAGACTTCGCCCTGGCCTATCCCGAATCCTGATCGGATCTCGTTCGCTCGCTGGCTCGAGATGAACTTTTCGCGCCCCCATAACTTTTCATCGACACGGAGCGGCAGAGAGCGGTAGCGTGCCGATTCGTTAAGAAGGTGCTGGGAAGGTGTTCCGACCCCGCAGGACAGAAAGGGGTTCCGGAATGGCTGCCGGTACCGTCAAGTGGTTCAACGCAGAAAAAGGCTTCGGCTTCATTTCACGTGAGGGAGGCCCAGACGTATTCGTGCATTACAGCGCGATCAGCGGCTCGGGTTACCGCTCACTCGAAGAAGGTCAAGCCGTCGAATTCGAGGTCACCAGTGGCCCGAAGGGCGATCAGGCACAGGACGTTCGTCCGGTCTGAGACCACACTCATTTCGTAAACACGCCGCCCTTCGGGGCGGCGTGTTTCGTTTTGCAGAGCGTTTTGTTTTGCAGAGAGTCGTGAACGCGATGGGTGACGAAGTGTGCTTAAGCGCCCCAGCGCGATTGGCCGAATCGATAGCCAACGCTACGAACGGTTTGGATCAGGTTGGCGTGATGTTCGCCGAGCTTGGCGCGCAGACGTCGGATGTGAACATCAACAGTGCGTGCGCCGCCGTAGTACTCGTAGCCCCACACACGGCTAAGCAGAGTTTCACGCGTGAACACTTTGCCTGGGTTCGAGGAAAGGAACTTCAGTAGTTCGTATTCCATATAGGTGAGATCGAGCGGTGCGCCACCGATCGCGGCTTGATAGGTCTCAAGGTTGAGTACGAGTTCGCCGTACTCAACGAGTTCGGGTCGGACACCTGCTCCGGTGTTCCAATACAAATGCTTGAGACGGGCTTCGAGTTCACGCGGGTGGAACGGCGCCAAACAGAAATCGTCGTAGAGGTCGTCGCGCAGTTCGAGATCGCCTAGTTGCGTTCCGCTCACTAAGAGCAAGAGAGGTTCAAGTGGAACATCGCGCTTGCGTAATGCGCGGCAGAGAGCAAACGCGCGCTCAGGGTCGAGATAGGCACAGATGATTGCGCCGCCCCAACCGCTTTCAGGTTCGATGCGGGACGCGGCGAGTTCGTCGCTTGCGGCCTTCCAGGGATACCCGGACAAGTCGAGTGCTTGTGCGAGTTCCGGGGGTGGAGGATCGGGGAAGATGAGGATTGGTTCCATAGTGGCTACCAAGCCGGAAGGTACCGATCGAGTTCGAACTGCGTGACCTGAGCCTTGTAATCGGTCCATTCCGCACGCTTATTGCGCAAGAACCATTCGAAAATATGTTCGCCGAGTGCTTCGGCAACGAGTTCCGAGCTCTCCATGACATCGAGTGATTCTGAAAGCGATTGCGGGAGAGGGCGGATGCCTTCGGCTGCGCGCTGCTCGGGAGTGAGTTCGAACACGTTGGCTGCCGCTTCGGGTGGCAGTTCGTAGCCGCCTTCGATTCCCTTAAGACCAGCGGCGAGCATGACCGAATACGCGAGATATGGGTTACACGCTGGATCGGGTGCGCGGTATTCGATGCGAGTCGAAGACTGCTTGCCTCGCTTGGTGACTGGAACCCGAACAAGAGATGACTGATTGTTGCGCGCCCATGTGATGTACACCGGCGCTTCGTAACCAGATACCAAACGCTTGTAAGAGTTGACGAGCTGATTGGTGACAGCGGTGATCTCGGGTGCATGGTGCAACAAGCCAGCGATGAACCCGCGTCCGACCTTTGACAATCCAACAGGATCGCCAGGTTCATGGAATGCGTTCTCGTCACCTTCAAACAGCGACATATGCGTGTGCATACCCGAACCTTGCACGCCAGCAAGCGGCTTGGGCATGAACGATGCAAACACGCCCTGCTCCATCGCGATCTCTTTCACGATGAGACGGAACGTCATGATGTTGTCGGCCATGGTGAGTGCGTCGGTGTAACGCAGATCAATTTCGTGCTGACTCGGTGCATCTTCGTGAAACGAGTACTCAACAGGAATGCCCATTGCTTCAAGAACAAGCAACGTGCGCGTGCGAAGGTCACTCGCAACGTCGGCCGTGGTGAGGTCGAAGTACGAACCGGAGTCGAGCGGAACGAGCGGCTTCGAAGGATCGCCCTCGGCGAAGTAGAAGAACTCCATCTCGGGGGCGGTCATGAATGAGAAGCCGCGGTCGTGGGCCTTATCGAGGTTGCGCTTGAGTACCTGGCGAGGGTCACCCTCGAACGGGGTGTCGTCGTGGTTGAGGATGTCGCAGAACATGCGGCCGGAGATTTCCGAGCCCTTTCCCCACGGGAGAATCTCGAAGGTGTTGGGGTCGGGCTTGGCGAGTACGTCTGATTCCTGTACCCGGCTGAACCCGTCGATCACCGAACCGTCGAAGTGGAGACCCTCTTCAAAGGCGTTCTCGAGTTCGGCCGGTGAGATAGCCACGGACTTGAGCTGGCCCAGCACGTCGGTGAACCACAAGCGGATGAGGCGAACCCCACGCTCTTCGACGGTCCTGAGCACGTAATCCTGCTGACGTTCCATGGGTCAAGTGTCCCACGCCCGGCCCTCTGGTCCCAAGGCCGTTCTTTGGCTTCCGGTCCGAGTTCACGTTCCGTTCACAATTGGGCAACAGTCGGGAAAAAGAAGGCTGGCACGATCTGCCCAGCACTCCTCGCCAGCCACATCGGCCTTAGGGGTAGTGTCCCAACCGAATCAGCACTCTGGGACGGCCTAGAGAGCGCCCCCTCAGGAGGAACCGTGCAGGAACGCACCCCCGAAG
>CAIKHC010000402.1 GCA_903827085.1 uncultured Candidatus Nemicrothrix sp.
AGGGGTCGTAAGAGCACGCCGCGGTTCACTGATGCGGCGCACACTCGTCGACCCCAGCGCAGATCATCTTGAGGCGGCGCAAGTTCCACTCCGACCATGAGTCCATGCTGGCGGATCGCTTTGATCGCAGAGTTCTCATTGGTGAGTGCTTCAAGCCGTTGGCGAAGTTGGGCGGCTCGTTCGCGCACGTTGTCGAGGACGTCGAGTTCTTCAAACAATTGGAGGTGACGAAGCGCTACTGCTGCCGCAAGAGGGTTTCCAGAAAAAGAATGACCGTGATAGAGCGTCATTTCGCTGAGGTCGGGACCAAGGAACGCGTCGTACACGCGTCGTGACGCGATGGTCGCTGCCATGGCGAGATAACCGCCGGTTAGTCCTTTTCCGATACACATAATGTCGGGGCGAACTCGACACTGTTCTGTGGCGAACAGCGTTCCGGTTCGGCCGAAACCGGTTGCGACTTCGTCGACAATGAGCAAGACGTCATGTTCTCTGCAGGCGTCTCCAACTCGTTCGACAGATTCCGGATCGGTGATCCACATACCAGCAGCGCCCTGGACGAGTGGTTCGATGACGACAGCAGCAAGTTCATGGGCGTGAGCGCTGATCATGGCCACTGCGGTATCTGCCCAACCTGGGTCGTCGTAGCCAGGGGCGCGCAGTACGTCGAATCGGAGTGGATCAAAGACGTCAGTACCGAACCCGCCGGCTCCGATGGAGATCGCTCCGATCGTGTCGCCGTGGTAGGCCCCGCCGAGTGTGAGGTAGCGGGTTCGTTTTGTGATTCCTTGGTTCGTCCAAAACTGAAACGCGATCTTGATCGCTTGTTCTACGGCAGCTGCACCATCTGAGGCGAAGAGGAAATGCGGTTCGCTCACGGGTACCCGAGGTGCAAGAGCTTCCGCGAGTTCGATAGTGATCCGGTTGCCGTTGCCGAGCATGGTTGTGTGTGCAACGCGATCGAGTTGTTCTCGCGCTGCTGCATCAAGCTCAGGAACTCGGTGGCCGAGTGTCGTGACCCAAAGCGAGGAGATCGCGTCGAGATACCGCGAACCGTCGACGTCGATGATCTCTCGGCCTTCGGCGTAGTCGACGATGATCGGTCGATTCTGCGCGTAGGTCGACATTTGGGTGAAGCCATGCCACACCACAGCAGCATCCCGGTCCACCCATTGATCGTGGGCGCTTGTCAGGGATGTGGAGTCTGAATCTTTCACCGGGACAGCATCGCACCCTTGGCATTGGGGTGGCGATCGCGTCGCCATTCTTCAATCCGGTGGGCCATGGGGGTTGACGGAGGGCCATCCACAAAGGGCCAAAGTTCCTCGGCAATCTTGCGCCAGTCGCCGGTGGCATGGAGTTCTCCAAGGATCGCGTAGAGCCCCAAGCTGATGCGCTGGATGATGACGAAACTCCCTGGAAGGTTGGCCGCCTTTTGCATGATGGCGTAGGGGCCACTGGTGTCGAAGAATCGGCGCACTGTCTCGGACGCGTACGCGGGGGTGATAGTGAAGTCGCCCTCGACGGCAACGAATTCGTAAAAGTGTCCGAGGTAGTCGATGACATCAGCATCGGTGACATCAAGACCCGCGGGAAGAAGCCCGAGACGTTCGACGGTCGCGCGAAATGCAGCGGCGTCATGATCGATCACCATGTGTTGGATCATTTCGCCAAACTCATCGAGTTCTTCGGCGGTGAAATATTTCACGAGGCCGAAGTCAAGAAATGTGACTCGACCACCTGGGTGAAACAAGTAATTGCCGGGATGGGGATCGCCGTTAAACGCTGCAAGTCGATACAAACCGCCAAAGGCAAAGCGATAGAGGGTTTCGGCGGCGAGATCCTTCTCTTCCTGGCTCCATGTCAGAAGTTCGTCCCATCGGACTCCGTCGGAGAGTTCCGTTGTAAGAACGCGTCGACTTGAGTAGTCATCAATCACATGCGGAATATGAATTGTCGGATGGCCTTCGTAGTAATTAGCAAAGGCTCGTTGGTTGGCTGCTTCGATTTCGTAGTCAAGTTCCTCGACAACGCGCTCGCGCAGTTCGGCGACGAGCGCTTTATGGTCGAGTCCGGGGAATAGGACTCCGAGGCCAGCGAAGATGAATCCAGCATTGTTGAGGTCGGACGCAACGGCCTCGGCGACGCCGGGATATTGGACCTTGACGGCGACAGCTTGGCCTTCACGGGTGAGTGCACGATGCACTTGACCGATTGATGCCGAAGCAATTGGTGTGGGATCCCATGTTTCAAAAAGATCGTCTGGATGTTTGCCGAACTCTTCGCGAATGACTTCCGCCGCGAGTTCTGCGCTCATCGGCGGCGCGTTCTGCTGAAGGTCGGCAAGAGCGCCACGCACGTGTTCGGGGAGGCCTTGGTCGATGTAACTCGCCATCTGGCCGACCTTCATAAGCGCGCCCTTCATCTGCCCGAGTGCTTCGCTTACCTGTTGGGTGGTTTGCATTTCGAACGCAAGGTCCAGCTCGCGACGTTTCCCGGCGTCGGCAAAAACCCGGCGGGCGCGATGTCGGGCATAGGCCCCACCGGTCTTTGCACCGAGCATCGCAAGACGGAAGTTGCGGGCGCCTCGGCGACCGTTCTGCACCGGCCCAGTGGAATTACGCGGTGGGCGTCCGCTTTTCAGGACCACCACAAAGGCAGCAATGAGGCTAAGAGGCAGGAGAAATCGAAGGGCTCGGAGTCGCGGTGTCACAAGATCCAACGTTAGGGGTCGGCCACGGGGTTTCCCTCACCGGACGAGGGTCACGGAACGGACAAGGCCGGTAGCGTTGCGGCGATCACTTGGAGAGGGAGTACTCATGAGTTCCACGACAGTCATGGTCGCCCAAGGCGCCCTTCAGGGCATTGAAAAGGACGGC
This sequence comes from uncultured Candidatus Nemicrothrix sp., assembly GCA_903827085.1. Lineage (GTDB taxonomy): Bacteria > Actinomycetota > Acidimicrobiia > Acidimicrobiales > Acidimicrobilacustridaceae > Acidimicrobilacustris > Acidimicrobilacustris europaeus. The sequence goes on from CAIKHC010000402.1 coordinate 2,880, forward strand.
ATCGTCCAGTTTCGGGGCATTCCCTACGCTGCGCCGCCGGTCGGCGAACGCCGCTTCCTTGCCCCCGCTCCGCCTGAGTCATGGGACGGCGTTCGTGACGCCTCAACGTTTGGGTCGATGTCAGTGCAGGAGTCTGGAGGCATAACGGCATTTCTTGGCGATGCAGCAGATTCGTCAAGCGAAGACTGTTTGTTCCTCAACGTGTTTACGCCCCGCTGTGACGACGCTTCCCGTCCAGTCATGGTGTGGATTCACGGCGGCGCTTTCACGAACGGATCGTCATCGACGCCTTGGTATGACGGAACGTCGTTAGCTACTCGTGGCGACGTTGTCGTTGTCTCCCTCAACTACCGACTTGGCGCCCTTGGTTTTCTTTGGCTCGGCGATCTCGATGATCGGTATCGCTCGAGTGGTGTGAATGGGTTGCTTGATCAAGTAGCTGCGCTTGCGTGGGTGCGAGACAACATCGCCGCGTTTGGTGGTGATCCAAACAACGTCACCATCTTCGGAGAGTCAGCAGGAGCGATGAGCGTCTCGACGCTTCTCGCCCTTCCCGCCGCAAGCGGGCTCTTCCAGAAGGCAATCGCTCAAAGTGGCGCAGCTCACAATGTCTTTACCCCTGCGATGGGCGCGGCGATGACCGAAGATTTTATGGAAAAACTCGGTGTCGCTGATATCGATGGTCTGTTGCGAGCGTCTGCAGAAGACATCGCAAAAGCGGCGACGAAGGTTGAAGCAAAGTTGTTCGACGATCCGTCCGGTTTGGGGGGACCCACCAGTTTTGCGCTCGCGATGGCCTTTCAGCCGGTTATCGACGGCACGTACCTGCCTCAAGATCCACTCGTTGCTGTGGCGAATGGCGACGCAGTCGATGTTCCGTTTCTAACGGGTACCAATCTCAACGAATGGAATCTCTTTGCACTCATGAGCCCCGGTGGTCTCGACGACTCCAGTTTGCTGGACCGTCTTGAGGGCATCTTTGGGTCCGGACAGCGGGTGCGTGATGTGTACGCCTCCGATCGCCCCGATGTCTCGGTAGATGATCTTTGGAATGCAGTGCTCACCGATGGCTCGTTTCGGATTCCAGCGATTCGTCTCGTGGAAGCTCGCGGGGCGGCGAAATCGCCAACCTGGCAGTACCTCTTCACGTGGGGAACGCCGGCCTTCGGTGGTGTTGTGAAGTCATGTCACGCGCTCGAGATCCCCTTTGTCTTTGGGGTGCTCGATAACCAAGGGGCAGAACTGTTTCTTGGCGGTCCCGTGAGCGATGACTTGTGGGAGTTGTCAGCGGCAATGCAGGAAGCGTGGCTTTCGTTTGCTCGCCACGGCGATCCTGGTTGGCAGGCATGGAACAGTGAGTCGCGTCCCACGCAACGTTTCGATGTCGTCAGGGAACTTCTCTCCGATCCGATGTCGGCGGAACGTGGGGTCTGGGAAGGCGTTCTGTGAGCAAACCGACGGCGATCGTTTTGCTGTCGGGAGGGCTTGATTCCACGACATGCTTGGCGATTGCGAAAGACGAAGGCTTCACACCGATTGCCTTGAGTTTCCGTTACGGGCAACGCCACAACGGCGAACTTGAATGTGCCGCGGCGATCGCGCGCTCAGCAGGCGTCGAACACCTCATTGCCGATATCGATCTTGCTGCCTTTGGTGGTTCTGCGTTAGTCGATGAGTCACTTGAAGTTCCGAAGCACGAATCGGTTGACGACCTCTCGGCTGATTCGGTACCGATCACCTATGTGCCAGCTCGCAATACGATTTTTCTTAGTTTCGCGATTGCGGTGGCCGAAACCCGCGGCGCACATGATGTGTTCATCGGAGTGAATGCGGTGGACTACTCGGGCTATCCCGATTGCCGGCCGGAATTCATAACGGCCTTCGAAGAAATGGCCAACCTCGCAACCCGCGAAGGGATTGAGGGCGGACGCCTACGCATCCGTACTCCGCTTCTTGATCTCACGAAGGCAGAGATCATCCAGCTGGGTCTCTCCTTGGGGGTCGACTACGGCGTCACGATGTCCTGTTACGACCCGGCAGCCGACGGGGGAGCCTGTGGTCACTGTGATGCCTGCCTGCTGAGAGCCCGCGGCTTCGCCAACGCGGCCGTGGAAGATCCGACGCGATATTCGAAATCTTGAATTCGTGAACTCTGACTATCTTCGACTTACGATTTGCTGATTACCGCAAGCGCTTCGTCGATGTGCTTCTTTGGTTTGAACTGCGATGAGAACACCTTGCGCACGATGCCGTTGGGGTCGATCACGTAGGTGACGCGACCAGGCAACAAGCCAAGTGTCTTGCTGACACCGAACTGCTTACGCACCACGCTGTCGGTGTCAGCCAACAGTGTGAACGGCAAGTTGTGCTTCTGAGCGAAGGCCTTATGCGATTCCACCGAATCAGAACTGATGCCGATCACCTTTGCGCCAGCATCGGTGAATGCTTCAAAGTTGTCGCGGAACGAACATGACTCAGCAGTGCAGCCCGGTGTGTCGTCCTTCGGATAGAAGTAGACGACGGCCCATCCTCCACGGAGTTGAGCCGATGTGACGGTGGCGCCGTCCTGATCGGAGAGCGAGAACTCGGGGACGGTTTGGCCTTCAGAGATGGTCATGCACCCTCTCAGCACCGATTCGACCGTTGTTATTCCTTCGCAACCAGCCTTTTTGCGCCCGGTATCGCTGGAAACGGGACCCTCGCCGCGTAGCGTTGAGGCATGCCAATCGTCGCCGTTGTGAACCAAAAGGGTGGAGTGGGCAAGACCACGGTCACCTTGGGCCTTGCTTCTGCCGCTGCCAACCGTGGCAAAAAGGTGCTTGTGGTCGACCTCGACCCACAGGCCAATGCCACTGCTGGCCTCGGAATCTGGGATGCCGCCACCACCGTCGATAGCGCTCTTGAAGCCGATCGCCCCGGATCGGCTCGTTCGCTCGCAGTGCCCACCGCGTGGGTCCTCGAAGGCGGTCGTGCCCCCGACGTGCTTGCCAGCACCCCTGCACTCTCATCTCGTGAGCCGCAACTCGCCAACGATCCAGTTGGTGCACAAGACCGTTTGCAGCTCGCGCTTGAAGGCCACGACTACGACCTCGTCGTGATCGACTGCCCGCCTTCGTTGGGTCTTCTCACGATCAACGGACTTTTCGCCGCAGATCGGGCGCTCATCGTTACTGAACCGGGTGCGTGGGCATCGGACGGTGTTGCCAACGTCCAACTCACCATCTCTCGTATTGCAGCGCGCCGCAACGGTCGTCCCGAGGTCGCTGGCGTTGCCGTCAACCGCCTCGGGCGTACTCGCGACGCGCATTACTGGCACACGATGTTGCTCGAGCAGTACGGCGATCAGGTCTTCGCCCCCGTTCACATGCGTGCCGCTGTTGCCGAAGCTTCGGCGCAGTCGCTGCCGATCCATGGGCTCGGAACTCGCCAGGGTGCAAGCGATGCAGCTCAGGAATTCGACAACCTGCTTGATGCGGTGGTCCCCGAGATGGCACGGTCTGGTGCGCGCGTGTCCGCTCCTGCGGATTCTGCACCCAACGAAACCTCCGGAGGAACTCATGGCGTATGACCCACAGAAGACACGGAACCGTCCGGCTCCCGCCGCTGACCGACCAGCACCAGTCGACGCCTTCCTCGACGCGATGTCAGAAGTAGCCGTTCTCCCCGAGGGCATCGATAGCGAGGTCACGTCGGGTGGCAACACCGCTGCCGAGGAAATCTTCATCGATACTGCGCCGCGCGCGCCGTCTGACCTCGCAGACCGGACCAAAACTCCGGTTGTGCAATCGCGCGAGGCCGACCGTTCGAAACTCGTGATCGGAATCGTTGCTGCGGTTGTTGCGCTCGTCGCAGTACTTGTTGTTACTCGTAAGCGTCGCTGACGACACTTTTGCTACTCGCGTCAATCAAGAAGTACTGACGCGAGCGCCTCGATGACGTCTGCATCAATGCCGATGCTTTTCACGTAACCGGTCATTGATCCGTATTCCGAGTTCACATGTGCAAGAAGCCGGTCCATCGCTTCAGGCGGAGCAGCGAGATAGGCCGAAGGCTGGTCGTTCATCGCAGTAAGTGCTTCGGGTCGGTCGCGCTTGAGGCGTTCGATGAGTTCAGCCATATTCGTGCCCGAAATTGCGTAGTCGGCGACAATCACGTGGTCGGCAACGCCGATTGTGGAAAGCACCATCGCGGCAAGGACGCCAGTTCGGTCTTTGCCAGCCGCGCAATGAAAGACAGCGGGGAGATTTTCTGACTGAGCCAGGGTTCGAAATGCTTCCGAAAGTGCAGGCGCTCCGATATCGAGCATGTGTACGTAAAGCTCGCTGAGTACAACCCGTGCATCTGCGTCTTCATCAAGATCACGCGGTTTCCAGACCTGCCCAAGAACATCGAGATGGACATGGGTAATGCCGCGATGAGGGTCATGAAGGTGGCCCTCATCAACCTCGGATCCGGTGCGTAGATCGATGACCGTTCGCAGTCCGATTTCTGCAAGTTGGTCCAACTCGGAATCGGGTAAACGGTGAACGGCGTCGGCGCGAAAGAGTGTGCGCCATTTGACCATCCGGCCGTCGACGGTGGTGTAGCCACCGAGATCCCGAAAGTTAAATGCGCCTTCGAAGGAGAGTTGGCGGTCGGGATGGATGGTCGCAAGTGCGAGATCTGTTTCGTTCACGAGAGTGAGGCTACGTGCAATAGGTGGGTTCACGTTGTCTCCTAGCGGCTGGGAAGGCCTCAACACTTCTGGTGTGCAAAGTGTTGTGGCCTGCTAGGCAAACCCGAGATGAACCCGGTGAGCGGAACGTGAACCTTTGGGAAAGATTTCGGGGTGTTATCCGAC
>CAIKHC010000403.1 GCA_903827085.1 uncultured Candidatus Nemicrothrix sp.
CAGTTCGTTTGTGTTCGGAGTGCAGCTGGTATGCACTTTGGCGCCCCGAACCACGATGCCATCGGCTCGACGCTCAACAATTCGAAGATAGGAGTCGGGGTTTGGTTGTGCCGAGGGACCGAGGCTGCGATCTCCCTTGACGTCGGTCTGCGCAACCGACATCGCAAGATCGTTGTTCCGGCAGTACTCAAAGAATGCGGAGATTCGCTCGGACCGCTCCGTGTCGCCGCGAGAGGCATCAAGTGCTCTTCCAATACGCCGAAGGGCGAAGAGGGCGTCGGTACCGATCTCTTTGATGAGTGGGACCAACGTGTGGCAGCGAGAGGTTGCGGTTTCGATAAGTCGTGCCCGATCGGCAAGATCGGCTGTTGAGCGGGGCTCAAGGAAATAGCGGCTGTACGGGTCGGGCCCTTCGATAACGGCCAAACCCCGCACTGATGGATCCTCGGCGAGTTCGAAATCGACTGAGGCGTGGCGAATGGCCCGAGCTATGACGGGATGTTCGGTCACATCGGCGACGAGTTTCCCATCGAAGTACACGATTCGGTCGTCACGAAGTGACTGAACGTACTGGTGAGGGCTGCGAAGAGCCAAGGGTCCTCCTCGAACCGTTCCGCCGAACTCCCCGGCGCCCCATCGACGGTACCAGCCGGGCCCCTTTGACTGCGGTATCTGAAGGCAGGTCTGCAGCGTTCGGAGGTCCTAAGTTGGCGTTCGTGATCAGCGAGCGCCGCGATCGACCGGCAGCGTCGATGTCAACGAAAGCATTTGTTGTTTGGTTGGTTATCGCAGGCGTGTTTGGGTTCGCTGTCCGCTTCGGAACCTTCATGTGGGAAGGTCGAACCGCGCCTCTTTCTGGTGACGCCGTTTTTTACCACGAGACAGCGAATCTTCTCGCCGATGGCAAGGGCTATATCAATCCCGTTTTCTTCCATGCTGGCTATTGCTTCGACGGCGGAGTCAGTGAGGGCTCGACCTACTCATTTCTTCCTGGACTTGAAAATTGTCCGACGGTGGATGTCGTGCAGCCCGACGGGACCGTTCGAACGGTGCCCGTTACTCTGCCGCCAGGTACGCAAGAACCGACAGCAGCGCATCCGCCATTGTGGTCGTTCATTCTTTCGCTCGCATCTCGAATGGGCTTCGACAGCGTCAACCAACACCGAATGGTTGGACTTCTTTTTGGTTCGCTAGGTGTCATCCTCATCGGACTCGCCGGTCGAGAACTCTTCGGGAAACGTGCAGGAGTTGTCGCTGCGTTCATCGCTGCGGGCTATGGATTTCTTTGGCTGAATGATTGGTCGCTTATGAGCGAATCGCTCGTGACGGCATTTGTTCCCCTGATGACGATTGTCGCTGTCCGATGGTGGCGAGCTCCAAGTTGGCGTCTTGCTCTTGTCCTTGGCGTGCTCTCCGGAGTGGGGGGCCTGCTGCGCACGGAACTACTTGCGTATGGACCGCTCTTGGTGCTGGTTGCGATAGTCGTGCGTCGAGTGCAGTGGAAGCCTCTGCTGCGCGATTTTGCCATTGTGAGTGCGGTAGGCATCGCCGTGCTCTCTCCATGGCTGATCCGCAACATGACGAGTTTTAACAAACCCATTTTTCTTTCTCCGACCGGAACGCTTCAGGCCCAGACAAACTGCGATGCCGCCTATTACGGAGAAAAGACTGGCTACTGGGAAAGGTACTGTGCCGAGCCGGAACCAGTAAGCACAGATGGAACCATGCTCGACGAGTCCGAACGCGACGCCATCAAGCGAAGTTGGGCGACTGAGTACATCTCGAACCACAAGGGCCGTCTGCTCGTGGTTGCGCCACTCCGAACATTACGCATGTTCAACCTTTACGATCCGGTTGGAACCGCCCGATTCGATATTTACGTCGAGAACCGCGAGTTCCGACAATCAATGTTCGCCCTTGTTCAGTACTACGTCGTTGCACTGCTCGCGCTTGCAGGAGCAGTCGTCGCATGGAAGCGCCGACTTACGCTCATCCCGGTCTTGATGTGGCCGGCGATGGTCGCACTCGTAGCAGCAGCGAGTTTCGGGAACAACCGCTATCGGGTGAGTGTTGAGCCGTCGTTGATCTGGTTGGCATCGCTAGCAATTTGCATCCTCTTTGATCGCGTCCGAAGGAACCAGCGAATGAGCGTCTCCGCAGCAACTGTGAGCACTGCAACGAGTCCCAGTTGATGGGCGAACCAAAAACCTGCAGGCCATTCGACGCCATTTGAGAATTCGCGTCGATACTGAAGTCCTGTGTAGAGGACCACGATTCCGGCGATCGAGACGAGAACAGTCAACGCAGCGATAATTGATCGGCGTCGACTCCAGACCAACAGAGCTGAGATCGCGGCCATGGCGACGGCGACACCGAGGCCGCCGACGATTGCCGCGACTGACGCAACGATGGCAACGAGTCCCATTCGTTCGGCGAGTGTCACCGAATGCGAGGTGGACGAAGCGACAAGCACGGGATCGGTTGCCTCTGCGTAGGAGGTAACTCCTCGACGACGTCGCCTCGTCAACACAAGCGCTGCTGCACAGAGGCCAAGGAACCAGGGTGCAGAGACCGCGAGGCCAGCCCAGACGAACTTCTGAGGCGCCCAGGTGATGTCGACAGTGAACGTGGAGCCTGTAACCGCAGGATCAATGAGCCATCCGTTTGCGTATCCATCAATCAGTGTGGGTGAACCGAGAGATGGTCCTCCTCGCACAGTCGCGCTCCAACCTTCAGAGAGGGACTGCCCGAGGACTAGCCAGAACGGAACTGTGGAATTCTCAATCGTGACCGAATAGGAATTGGTTCCCGTCTCTGTCGCCGAGGTGACGGGGACGTTGGTGGCTGCAGTTGCTGGGGTCACAGGAATCGACCGGAGTTCAATTGAATCGATGTCGATGCCTGTGTCAAGGCCCTTCGCTGTCTCGAGTCGATGATCCCCGACGTCGAGTCGTGACGCGGAACCGGTGGCGCTACCGCATGGCACGAGAGCGAGCGGCGAACGAGCGATTGCATCTGCGACGGTGCCTTCGAGTGTGAATCCCTGAGGTTGTCCATCAAGATTCAGAAGATCCGTACGGCATTGCGAGGGGAGGGTCGCTGGGGTGGCTCCTATCCGGGTAGGAAGTCCGAATTCAGCGATCGCGATCGGAAGGATGCGCTGGCCACCACTGAAGTATTCCTTCGTCGTGACGGCCCGCTCGGAGGCGATGGAAATGCGAACGACGCGAGAAGAAAGTTGACCAGTGGGGACGTCGACAGTGGCGACATTGCCCAGCTCGTCGACGGTTGGAATCTCAGGAATTGGAACCGTTCGAACGACGCCATCATCAAGGGTCAAGCTCAACGCTGTTGGTACCGAGTGCTCGCGATCGTTGATGACCGAGAGTCGCAAGCGATCGAACGACAAGAGGGAGGGGCTGGTAACAGTCGCTGTCGCTCCAACCTGACTATCGAACTTTGTCGTCCACGCAGTCTTCGGATTGTCGTCGAGGGCCGATGATGGTCGAGCTTCAAGCACGCCATTGAGGTAATCGGTGCCACTCACGGTTGGGTAGCCATCGGCGAGTCCTGGGCGTCCAACGAGCTCGTCGACCAGAACTCCATTCACTCCGGCACTGAGTCTGACTCGCCCTGACAACTGAAAGTCATTTGTGGCACCGACGCGGAAGATGCGTCGAAGTTGGAGTTCGGTGTCCTGTCGAAAGCCTTCGATTGGGTTCGAGCGCAATCGAGAAAAGAGGTACGCAACATTGGTTGCATCTGGCGCGAGCTCCTCGACGCCGGAACTCGGAGTCACGATCCATTCCTGTGCAGACACTCCCGGCACCGTGACTTCCCGAAATCCGACGTTCGAAAGCCCTAGCCAGTTGGTCCGGCCAGTGACGTTTGAGTCGTCGATACGAACACTGAGCGTTGTGAAGGTGCGCTCGCCACCAAAATCGACTCGCTGACCCGAGCCGACAAATGACTCGTCACCGAGCGTCGCGGTTTGAGATGCAACACCATCAAGAAGAATCGTGGCCTTTGTGATCCAGCGATTTCCTTCAGTTTGTAGGAGGTCAACGTGAGTGGCGGTGATCGGCCGGTTGTAGGTGATGGTGAGTCGATCGCCGACGACATCGCTGAAGCCACCGGTTGACCAAGCGGTGCGGGGGTCCGCATCGATTGCGTTGATGGGGCGAACCTCAGTGGAGTACGCAACGATGTTTCCGTAGGTTGACGCTTGAACGTTCGCGACATCGTCGCCAAACCACGCAACCGACTGATCGGACGCGGTTTGGCCCGGGAAGAGCTCGAGTCTCGTGTCCTTTGGGTCCTCAACAAGAGGAAACGACGCTGCTGTTTCCGTCGCGCCGTTGTTTTCTCTTGTGGTTCCCCAGCGCTGAGCCCGTTTGCGATTGGTATCGGTTATGACGAGATTGGGTTTGGAAACTCGTATCCCTTCGAAAAGTCCGGGCGAGGCGTTCGCAGTTGCTGCGTAGAAGAGTGGGCGTTCAGTTGGAAGTTGGTTCCACACCGCGGCTTCGACGATCCCGTCGCCATCGCCAAACAAGATGGTCGGCTGCTGAGTGGTCTCTGATCGAAGTAGCGGTCGTACGTTGTCCACCGGGTAGACCGCGAGCGGAGGTGTCACTTTTGAACGACTGCCGGACGCTAGGTGTTGTTCGTCGATCATGGGTTGGCGTTGATCGGGAACATTGACGACAGGAGTACCAAAGGTGGTGGGAGAGCCAAGACCATTCGAGGGTGTGGTGCCTCCAAGTTGGCTCCAGAGCGTCGAAGGAACGGGTCCTCGATACCGCTCGTATTGACTATCGAGTCGAAGAAGAACATCAGAGGCGGAAAAGAGGCGGGCGACGCCGGCGATCGCTTGCGGATCTCCGACTCCTTCTTGGAAGGGACGATCCAGCGCACGCAAGAGATCAACACTTGCGGGAGATCCGTAGGCAGTGATCTCCCTGCCGATCCAAGGTCGGTCGATGAGTCCGGGCGTCAACGGGTCCTGCGTTTCACCCCATCGATAGGCACCGAAATCGGCACCTGGGAGTTCGAGCACGCGGAAGTTTCCATCCTGGGAATCAAGCCATGTTGCTGCGTCGGTCCAATACGTCGGAAGGGTTGAGGGAAATTTCAGATCAGATTGGATGAGGCCGCCGGTCCACAGCGGTGGAAGATTCAAAATGGCGATGCAAATGAGGCCGAGTGGAAGCGCAAGCGACAATCGACGGGCCACCGGAGCGCTGAAGCGTCGTTGAAGTGCAGGGATCAGTGCATCAACGAATGCCGCTGATAAACCCGCGATCCCGATGACGAGAATGGGAACAATCCGTGGAGAATTTCGCAGTGCAAAACCGACCTCAAGTGACGTCGTGAACTTAATAAGTGCACCGATTGGAGAAGGGTCGCGATAGGGATACGTGCCGATGGCGAAGACAAGGCCGACGACGACCAATGACACGAAATAGGCGCGGTATTTCCAACGCGTCAGGACAGCACCGAGAAGTCCAAAAAGTGGAAGCGCAAACGTCAGAGCCAGCATGACGAGCGAGGTCGTGTAGAGCGCACCAGACTCTGTCCAGCCTGCGAGTCCGTCTTTTCCGTAGAAGTACCAGTAGCCAAGGCCTCGAAGTACTTCCGGTGCCGTTGACGTCTGAGCAACGGTCTCGACGGTCTCGGTGAGTTGGAGAATGGGGAGTCCGAACTTCCCTTGGATGTAGATCCCAGAGAGCCACCACAACTGCGCTGGCCCGGTCGCGACAGCGATACGAAGGAGTGCCTTGAATGCTTCCTTGAGTGAGGTCTCTTTCGTGATCCAGACCGCAAAGGGGGCAAGGAGAAGTGGGCCGAGCAAAACAAAGATCACCGAACTCGCATTTGTTCCCGCCATGACGGTCACGATGAGCGCAAACAGCACAGGAGCGCGCCACGTGCGTTCCCTGAGTGCGCTGATCATCAATCCGATCAGCCACGGGAGTGCGCACCATGGGGTGAGGATGACTGAAGTTCGGCCCATGTACGCAAGCGCGTATGGGCTGAGCATGTAGATGAATGCGGCGACAGCGGAGCCTGGTCCCCGAAGGCCGAGTTTTCGAAAGAGCCAGAGAGTTCCTGCTCCGGCGAGGAAGAGAAGCGTCCCGAACCACAGTCGCTCTGCGATCCAAGTCGGGACTCCAAGAGTGCGGAAGGTCCAGTACCAAGGTCCCAACGGAAACAAATAGCCGATGTTTTGGTGGGTAACGGTTCCTGCGTCGATGTGAGCGTCCCACATATAGGGCGCCCGCGACAGCAACTTGCTGGGGTCAAGGAGCAGATACGCCTTCGTGTCCGCCGAGACCTGACCAGGGGAAGTGAGGAGAATAGGGATGTACGCAAGGAGACCGAGAAGGCAATACGTCCAGCGGTCGAGGCGTCTCATCGAGGAATGAATCGACGAATCAGCGTCAAGCTGACTCACCGGGGTCGAGTTTGGATCTGTGTTTGTCATCAGATCCCGTCACAGGCGCCAACGGGGTCATCGAATTGGAATGCTTGTTGCCACGGTCCGTCTTCCCAATCTCCGATGACAGGTGCCGACCAGCCAAGTACGGTGAGACGCTCGACAATAAGCGATGCCAGATTGCGTGCGCCCTCTTGGCAGAGATGCCAACCGTCTGCTTTGCGCAGCAGATGGACTGTTCCGTCATCGTCGATCCAATAACGGGGAATTGATCCATCGGGTGCTGCGAGCGCAGAGTCGATCAATGGATTGTCGACCATCCTCGGGTGCCGTGCCGCAACTTCGGCGAAGATCTGATTCGTCGTCGAGACATCGAATCGCCCGCCGGGCAAGATCGGCAGTAAGAGAACTTTGATCCCGTTATTGGTGAGCAATGAGATCGCTTCATCGACAATTTTCTCGTACTCAGCTTTGCCATTTTTGATGAGAAATTTGGCATCCCATCCGCCAGCCATGAAAACCGCAACGTCGGGCTGATCTCGCTCGATCACTCCCTGAAAGTCTTTTCGCCAGTCAATCCCTACAGTCAATCCGAACCCTGGTCCGGATCCGAAAATGAAACGGGTTGAACCGGTGGCTTCCATCGCCGCAGCGAGCGCGGGTGATGCATCCAAGCCACCCGAGTCACCGATGATCCATACGGTTGCCGGTGTGGCGCCACTAGGTCGAGCACTTACTTTGGGGTTGAGGTCCACAAGAACGTGCCCCAACTGACCTACTTCCATATTCGCATATGGCACAGAACTTTTCGGAATGTGCTGAGTAACGACAAACGCGCACAGCACTACA
>CAIKHC010000404.1 GCA_903827085.1 uncultured Candidatus Nemicrothrix sp.
GATTCGCCGTTCGATTCTTCTGACGTCCCGGAGTGTGTTGTCATGGCAGCTGTATGCGAGGTGTGCGGAAAGCACCCATCGTTCGGTATGGCGGTAAGCCACTCCCATCGCCGCACCAAGCGCCGTTGGAATCCGAACATTCAGCGGGTTCGAGCCGTGGTCAACGGTTCGACCAAGCGCGTCAATGTGTGCACGTCGTGCCTTAAGGCCGGCAAGGTCGTCAAGGCAGTCCGCTGACCGTGTCTGCCGGTCCTTTGCAAGGTGTCGTCAAGTCCTATGACCCGGTGTCGGGCGTGGGAACCATCATCTGCGACACGGACCTCAATGACTATGAGTTCACCCGCAGTGCCCTCGTGGGTTCGGTTTTCCGTTCCCTGCGTCAGGGCCAGCGAGTGGTCTTTGATCTCGACGGTGGCTCCTTAGCCATTCGTCTTCGTATGGGCTCTGAGGCCGATATGGGTACCCCCGGGTATGCGCAACCGCACCCGGAGAATGTGCAGCACCCTCAGGGCGGCACCGAAGGCTGAGTGCCACACGGCACACCTTGGGTTTCAGCGACGGAGAGCGTCGGTGAATCCTCTACGCTTCGCAGATTCACCACAGGTTCACTCGGCGGCAACCGCTTCCCGAGAACAACCCCCCACTCAGGCGCAACGCGCATTCGACAACGATGTCGGAGGAACTATGGCCGGGCAGACAAAAAACCAGAAGCTGATCGACTGGGTCGAACAGTGGCGCGAAATCTTGCAACCCGACGACGTCTATTGGTGCGACGGCTCTGCTGAAGAGTACGAGCGTCTGTGCGCGCAGCTCGTTGAAGGCGGAACGTTCCGCACGCTGAATGAAGCAAAGCGTCCGAACAGTTACCTCGCACTCTCCGACCCGGGCGATGTTGCTCGCGTTGAAGACCGCACCTACATCTGCTCCGAACGCGAAGTCGATGCGGGCCCCACAAACAACTGGCGTCCGCCCGCAGAGATGCGTACCGAGATGAACAAGCTCTATGCCGGCGCCATGAAGGGTCGCACGATGTACGTCGTGCCCTTCTCGATGGGTCCGCTTGGTTCGCCAATCGCACACATTGGTGTGCAGCTCAGCGACTCGGCCTATGTCGCCGTGAACATGCGCATCATGACCCGCATGGGCCAGGGCGCACTCGACGTTCTTGGTAATGGTGAATGGGTTCCGTGCGTGCATTCGGTTGGCATGCCTCTTGCCGCTGGTCAGGCCGATGTTGCTTGGCCGTGCGATGCCGAGAACAAGTACATCGTGCACTTCCCGGAAACCAGCGAGATCTGGTCCTACGGCTCGGGCTACGGCGGCAACGCACTGCTCGGCAAGAAGTGCTTCGCACTGCGTATCGCTTCAACGATGGCTCGTGACAATGGCTGGATGGCTGAGCACATGCTCATCCTCGGCCTCACCTCACCTGAAGGTGTCAAGAAGTACGTCGCCGCAGCGTTCCCGTCGGCTTGCGGCAAGACCAACATGGCGATGCTCATCCCCACCCTTCCGGGCTGGAAGGTCGAAACCGTTGGTGACGACATCGCATGGATGAAGTTCGGCGCCGATGGTCGTCTCTACGCCATTAACCCCGAAGCGGGTTTCTTTGGCGTTGCCCCCGGCACCTCGGCCAAGTCGAACTTCAATGCGCTTGAATCGGTGAAGGGCAATTCCATCTTCACCAACTGCGCATTGACCGACGATGGCGACATCTGGTGGGAAGACCTTTCCAAAGAAGCGCCCGCGCATCTCATCGACTGGAAGGGCAACGACTGGACTCCGGCCTCGGACTCCCCCGCCGCCCACCCGAACGCGCGCTTCACTGCTCCGGCAGCACAGTGCCCGTCGATCGCACCGGAATGGCAAGACCCAGCTGGTGTGCCGATCTCGGCAATTCTTTTTGGCGGCCGTCGCGCCACCAACGTTCCGTTGGTGACCGAATCATTCGATTGGCGCCACGGTGTGTTCCTCGGCTCGATCATGAGCTCGGAAAAGACTGCAGCTGCGGCCGGCGTGGTCGGCGAACTTCGTTTCGACCCCTTCGCCATGCTTCCGTTCTGTGGCTACAACATGGGCGACTACTTCAAGCATTGGCTTGAAATCGGCGAAGCAACTGACGCGTCGAACC
>CAIKHC010000405.1 GCA_903827085.1 uncultured Candidatus Nemicrothrix sp.
GCGAGCGTCGGCTCACCGGCGACTCGATCAGCAATCACGACTGGGCCGTAATAGGCATCGACGAAACCATCGACGTGGCGACCCATTCGAAGCCCAAGCTCGAGATAGCGATCGACGATCAACGTGTCAGTGATCGGCGCGCTCATAGCCCGAACCCTACCGGCGGACTAGATGACGTCGCCCTTAAACAGCTCGGTTGCGATCGGACAATCGGTTCGTCGCAATGCATCAGCAATGCTGAGTGGACCAGTAGGGCCCACAATCCTGTCAAGCATGGAAAGGGGTACGACCTCGTCGTCGGCATCCCAGGGTTCGTCGGGGATGATCCGCTCACGGACTGGCTCCCACATTTTTTGTGGAAGGAATCGCCCAACTCCGGCAACAGCCCACACCGGAACCTCGTGTGCTTTCGCCACCGAGGCCGCGGCCAGCGAGCCGGAGACCCCAAGCCATTCGGTTGGGGCAACGACCGAAGCTTCGAGCAACACCAGATCAGCGTCGGCAACAGCAGCGCCTAGTCCCGCCAATGGAACATCGAGTGCGTTCACATCGGCGTCAACCAGTTGCATCACCAAGCCCCCACCCTCTTGATGCACATCGACGACCAGTACTTCAAGGTCGCCGCGGCGAGGAAGCGCAGCACCAATCAACTCGGGCCAGCCCAAGACAACAATCGTGGCTTCATCAGGAAGGCAATGAGCGAGCTCCACCGATGTGCTGTCACCTTCAAGCTCTTCGAGCGCAGCGCGAATTTCTGCATACGGATCACCTGCACATAAAACTCGCGCACACAGCCACACCAACGGCGCAGACCCTGGTTGACGCTGCACCATGCGTCGACACGCCGTGACGAGTCCTTGCGGATCGCTGGCGAAACTTGCAAGCGCACGCGCCGTTTCAGAAACGATCACACTTTGGGGGTAGCCCGTGGCGCGAGCCACATAGCGGAGTCGTTCAACGGGGTGCATCAGAGCCGCACCCTACCGAGATGCCTCAGGCGCCCGGAAGTCCTGGCTTGAAGATCATGAGATACAGCATCACGACGAGGATGAGATGGCTGATGCCGGTAGCCATCATGATGCGGCCACGAGCAGCGGCGTCTCCGTCGCGGAAGGCCTTGATGGCCGGACGAGCAACAAAGAACAACAGAGCCAAAAGAACGACCCACAACACCGCAGCGATGGACAACCACGCCTGAGACATCTTGTAGTACTTCTCGCTCATCCCGGCGAGGCCGAAACCCAAGATTCCGGCAAGGCCGATACCCGGAAGCGAAAAGCGAAGGATGGAGACCTCAAGACCGTCGGCAGCAGCTTTGTCGCCAGCGGCGGTGAGGCGAATCATCACGGGGGTAAGCCACAACGGCGCAAAGCCCACGATGACGGTGAGAACGTGGAGTAGGAGAACGATGTGGTAGCCGGTGCCAGTAAGTGCTTCGGGGATGAACATGGTGACTCCTGAAAAAGTTCTCGGGCACGCCGCCCGTGTGCGGTCCACCCAACCTACTCGCGCTACCTTCTGAGACTGTGACTACCGATGTGCAGGCCGCTGTGGAACTGAACCCCCTGACAGGCGAAGGCCGTCCAATCTCGGAATGGACCACCAACTTCCATCTGGCGATCGTGGTCCTCGACCCGTACACCAACGAAAGTTCTTGGATTCTCAAGACCGCTCTTCGGGTCCTTCGAAACTATTCCGAGGCCGATGTGCGCATCGCCCTTCTCGTGACGGCTCCCGAAGCCGAGGTTCGCGAGTACGTCGGGCCGCTCGCTTCCGAGATCTTGATCTTCGCTGATCCCCAACGAACCGCCGCGAAGGCCTTTGGCCTTGACACGCTTCCGGCTTTCGTGCACATCAACCAGGCCCATCAGGTTGAGTCTTCGGCTCAAGGATGGAACCCGGCCGAATGGGCCGCCGTGGCAGCAAACTTGTCTGCGCGTATGGACTGGACAGTTCCGCAGATTCCAGAAAATGGCGATCCATCGCCATTCGCAGGATCGCCCCTCAGCGCCTAGTTCAGCGAGCGAGCCACATCTGCGCGAGCGACACCGTTGCGTCGTCTTGGCCCAATCCCACAGGGCCCGAACCGCTTGACCAATTCGTAACGTCACGCAATTTCGGCGTGGTCACGACAACTTCTCGTACCTGCACGAGGAACAAATACGGAATATCGATGGCGACCTGTTCCTGAATAGTTCCGTAATCATCAACCTGACGCGTCACATCGGCGGTCGTACGGGCATCGAGGAACGACTTTGTTACGAGCGGACTGATGTACCGGGTTGGGTTGCCACTCACGACAGATTGTTGCGCGGGTATTCCACGGAACAGTGGTTCGTAGGCGTCGGGGTGAGAGGAATCGAATCCAACTTGCAAGATTGCTTGGAACTGGCCCAAGACGGCTGCGAGGGAAAGCATCGGGGGGTCGACAAGATCAATTGTCATGTCGATTCCTGCCTCTGCAAGTTGACCGCGCAAAAGTGACGCCACGCGCTCAAGGGTGGTGCCGGGCGCCACAAGGAGGCGAAACGTCAACGGCACACCCGTCTCCTCCGTGTACTCCTCAACCAGCTTCTTCGCACTTTCAAGGTCACGCCCGGAACGTGAATGATCGACGAACCATGGAGAGGTGTCGCTCACCATGCCTCGCGCAATCGAACCCTGCCCAGCGAACGCCTTCGAGAGGATCTCGGCACGATCAGTTGCGAGCGCAACCGCACGACGGGCCGTGATCCGATCAAACGGGGCTCGACCAGTTTCGAAGGCGATGTTCACCTTCGGTCGTTCAGCATTTCGATCATCATGGATCGTGATTTTGCCTTCACGATCTTGAACGGCTTCGAGTCGCTGCAACTGCCTGGGCTCGTCGATCGCCACCATCCCGACTTTGCCTTCGAGCGCAGCGGTCACCCGATCCGCGGCTTCGGGAATCGGAAGGAAGCGAACTGCGTCGAGGTGTGGCAGGCCTTTCTTCCAGTAGGTCGAGTTCTTCAAAACAATCGTGATGCCCGCTTCATCAACGCCGAACCATACGAAGGGGCCGGTACCGATGGGACGCGGATCAAAACCAAGGAGCGTGCTCGGTGCAGCAATCGTCCCCAATCGCGTAGTTAGCAATTGTGGGAATGTCGACCACGGAGTGAACATCGAAACAACGACGGTTTGAGCGTCAGGAGTCGTTATCGCAGAGATCGGCGCCAAGAGATCGGTGTTCGAGGGATCTGCCTGTTGGGCACGCAAATTGAACGCAACGATTTCGGAGGTAAGAGGAGATCCGTCGCTGAAGATCACGCCCTCGCGCACCACCAACGTCCACGACGTGAAGTTCGAATTCGCCGACGCTTTCGAAAGCAGTTCCGGCACAGGTTGATCGTTGGAATCGCGAACCATCAATCGGTCGTAGACGGCTCGAGCCGCTTGCAGTTCGTCGGTCGTCCACGGTCCTGAGTTCGGCGCCCACTTCGAAGGGGCCGCGGCAACCGCGATATCCAGCGTGCCCCCATCAACCGGTCCAGACGGAGTCGCAATCGTGGAATCGGTGGATTCGGTCGTCGTCGGACTCGCGTTCGATCCTGAGCAACCGGCAACAGCGAGGACAGCCATCGACACCGCGAGAACCGCGGTGAGACGTGCCATGCGAACGAAGGTGGAACGGGGGGCGTTCAAGAACTACGACTGTACGCGGCCAAGCACACCCACAGCGGTCGCTCGACCCGAGACCCGTTCATTTCACGAAAGAGGTGCAAGGATCATCACATGAGCGGCGCCATGAAAGTGCGAGTTGGTATCGGCCTCGGCACCCTGTCCGGTGCTGCAGACCCCATTCGATTCAACGCAATCGTTGATCGATGCGAAACACTTGGGTTCGATTCGCTCTGGATGTCTGAGCGAATTGGGGCCGAGACTCCCGACCCAATGATTGCGCTGGCCATCGCCGCAGGTCGCACGACGCGAATGAAGCTCGGGACTTCCGTCCTCGTGCTCCCTGGTCGCAACCCCGTGATTTTGGCAAAAGAGATGGCAACCCTTGATGTCCTTTCCGGGGGACGCTTCCTTCCTGCGGTTGGACTCGGCGCGGTTGATCCACCCGAGCAGCGTGCGTTCGGCGTCGAGCGCGGCGAACGTGGACGACGTCACGACGAAGCACTCGCCCTCATGCGCGCGTGTTGGACCGGCGAAGTCATTTCACACCACGGAGAATTTTTCTCTGTTGACGATGTTCAGGTATTGCCCAGACCCACACAATCGCAACTCGATGTTTGGCTTGGGGGAATCGCCCCGAGCGAACTTCGTCGCGTTGGTCGGGTCGGCGACGGATGGCTGCCATCGTTCTGTTCACCCGCCGACGTTGCGGAATCAATTCCTGTCATCGAGGCCGCGGCGAGTGAGTCCGGCCGCACCATGGACTCCGAGCATTACGGCGCGCTTATCTCCTATTCAGACGGCCCTCTCCCCCAGCGATTTGTCGACGTCATCGAACGCCGCCGACCGGGACTCGATCCCCGTTCCGTTATCCCAACACGAGATGCACTCCCGTCATTGTTAAAAGAATTCATAGATGCCGGCGCGTCAAAGTTCGTCATCATCCCCTTGGTTGGCGATGCAGACCCCGATTCGGAACTCAGCGCTCTCGCTGAGTCGCTCCTGCCTTTCGAGACCTAACCCAGATTTACGAACTCCGGAACTGATTCCATCTCGTCAGTTCTTCAGCCGGCTTGCGCGGGGTGACGCGGAAGTCGGTGCCAATTGTGTGCGCAATTGGAAACAGACCTACCTGCATCCATTCGTCGTAGGGAATGCCCAACACTTCGGCAACTTCGCGCTCGCGGATCAACGTCAACGTCGTCCAAGCCGATCCGAGTCCGCGTGAGCGGAGGGCCAGCATGAACGACCACAGTGCAGGTACGACTGAACCCCAACGCCCCGCCTGCCAAAAGGTGGATGTGCGATCGGCGTGGGCCCCAGACCCGTTTCCATCAGTCCGACCAGCGACGATGGGAACGCAAAGAACCGGGACCTTCTCAATATTCTCGGCAAGGTACGCAACACTTCGAGCGATGCGCTGTTGCGCTTCAGACGTGCGGTCAACTCGATCTTCGGCAGCATCGGTGCGAGGACGACCAATGAAATCGGCCATTGCCGAGCGATAGATCGCTGCGAGTTTGGCTTTGGTTTCGGCGTCATCGACAAATATGAACCGATATGGCTGCTGGTTTGACCCATTGGGAGCGTGAACCGCAATCTCCATGCACTCGGCAATGACATCGCGGTCAACCGCACGTTCGAGATCAAGCCGCTGCCGAACCGACGGCGTCGTCATCAAAATCTCGTCAGGGTCATGAACGACAAGCGGGCCCTGAAACAAGGTTTCATAAGCGTTCAACGTTCCCCAGTGTTCCCAGATGCGGTCGATCAGTCCGTCATCGGTGAAGCGAAAGAGGAATCCGTAAACGTTTTCGTAGGGCTTGCCGCCGATGGTCGTCGCTTTATAGAGGTGTTGACGGAAGACGTACGGCCCATCGGCAATCGTATGGACGTCATCGAAACTGACTGTTGACAGGTCATACCGATCGACTCGTCGACCGTTCGGTTGCGGAGGAGATGGCGCTCGTCCCAATATCCGCGCCCCAACTTCATCTTTGCCACGAAACACCGTTTGCCCGGGAACCGCCGGAAACTTTCCAAGACCGTTCCACCACTCGATGTCTTCGGTCATGAACGACAGGCGGTCGACCTCGCGCCCAGCGACAAAGAACTGTTCGACTGCGGATTTATTGCGATCGCTCACTTGATCCCCCAACCCAGCGGCGACACCGTCATCACCTAGTTGGCGAGCGTACTGCGAAGCGAAGAATCAAATCTTCAACGGCTTATCGCTGAGACCCATCTGGACGCGATCTACAAGTCC
>CAIKHC010000406.1 GCA_903827085.1 uncultured Candidatus Nemicrothrix sp.
CGCTTCCCGCAGCGATTCTGCAACGCACGGTTTTCTCAGGCACTGCTCTTGCCGGTGTGATGTTGGCAATCGTGTTCTTCGCCGGTGCGCTTGCTGGCTACGCGGCAGCTCGACCGCTTCCGCCGCACGCCCTCCCCCACGGTGCTGCCGCAGGCGTTGTCACATTCTGTGGCGCCGAAGTCGTGTACCTGGTCGCAACGCGAGACTTCTCCGAACCTCTAGGCCTTTTGATCGGCATCATTTTGTTTGCGCTGATCTTCGCCTCACTCGGAACAATCGGTGCGATGATCGCCGTCTCACGTGGAGCAAGAACACAATGAGCCTTCTCGTCGTCGACATCGGCACCTCAGGCGTACGGTCGGCAATTGTTCGTCCCGACGCAACCATCGCCGTCGAGCACCGCCAAGAGGTTCTGCCCGACACGCCCGCACCTGGGTTGGTCGAGTTCGACGCAACTCGCATGGCTGCAGCAGCGCTTGCCACTGCGCGGGCTGCGCTCGCCGAGGTTGGTCAGGTCGATGGTGTCGGCATCGCCACACAACGAGCATCGACCATTGTTTGGGACCGTTCCACTGGCGAACCGGTGGCGCCCGGTCTCGGCTGGCAGGACCTCCGCACCCTTGGCGACTGTCTCGTACTGCAAGCAGAAGGGCTGCGCTTCGCCCCGAACCAATCAGCAACCAAGATCAAGCATCTTCTCGACAACGCCGACCCTGATCGCCGTCGCGATCTGTGCGTCGGCACCGTTGACTCGTGGATCATTTGGACACTCACCGAAGGCGCAGTGAATGTCACCGATGCGTCGAACGCCGCAGTAACCGGCCTGTTCTCAATTGAAACGCTCGATTGGGACGACGCCCTGCTGGCGAAACTGAACATTTCCCGATCGGCAATGCCAACGATCGTCGATTCAAGCGGCCCGATTGCACCCGCAACAGCGTTGAACGGTGCACCAATGATCTGCGGTGTCGCTGGCGACCAGCAAGCCTCGCTCATTGGTCAAGGTTGTGTGCGGCCTGGCCCGGCAAAGATCACATTCGGCACCGGAGGCATGCTCGATCTCGTTGTAGGCCCTGACCGTCCCGCATCTGGCGTTCGGAGCTCATCAGGAACCTTCCCCATCGTTGCCTGGAAACGTGGAAGCGAAACCATGTGGGGCATCGAGGCAATCATGCTTTCGGCCGGAACAAACGTTGAGTGGCTGCGCGACGACCTCGGCATCATCGATTCAGTTGCCGCTTCACACGACGTTGCTCAACAGTGCGCCGATACCGAAGGTGTTGTCTATGTACCCGCGCTTCTCGGTCTCGGAACTCCTAACTGGGATTACGGCGCACGTGGCACATTGCTCGGCATTACGCGCGGTACCGCTCGTCCGCACATTGTTCGGGCAGTACTTGAAGGTGTCGCTCAACGCGGCGCCGATCTTGTCGATGCCGCCGAAGCTACGACTGGCCTCACTATTCCTTCTCTAAGGATTGACGGAGGCATGAGTGCAAACCCGACATTCACTCAGGCGCTCGCCGATGCAACGCAGCGCACGGTTGAAATCTCACCAGTACTTGAGGCCACAACTCTCGGTGCCGCATTCCTCGCCGGACTTTCTGTCGGCACATGGGGTGGACTCGACGACATCGCTGCAACTTGGAAACCCTTGCGAGTCGTTGAACCTGCAGGTGACGCAAACCGCGAACGGTGGGCATCGGCAATCGAACGCGCAAGAGGTTGGCACGCCGACCTTTCAACATTCGACTTCTGAGTTGGTGAACGAATGAACCGCACACCGATCGCCAAATTCTTCGGCATCGCTTTGTTCGCACTTGTTGCGCTTGCCGCCACATCATGCGGAGCAGACTCAGCATCATCATCAGGCGAGAACCCACCAGCGATCGCCGCGACTATTCACATCGCAGACGGAAAGTTTGAACCACGAGAAATCGACATCGAGGTGGGCGGATCAGTCATGTGGATCAACGACGACGTGGCCTCGCACGACGTGAAATTCACGGCATCCAACAAGCTCTACTCCGGGGTCATCAAGCCTGCTGCCACGTGGATACAAACCTTTACTTCGGCCGGAACCTACGACTATTACTGCGATTTCCATAACTCCATGAAGGGCTCTGTGGTCGTTCGCCCCGCATCGTGACAGACTGACCGGGTGATGGTGAGCCGGTTGGGTGACCGCGGGCCGGCTTGACCGGTTCGAGGAAAGTCGGGGCTCCAAAGGGCAAGGTGCTGGCTTACAACCAGTCGGAGTGATCCGCAGGAAAGTGCAACAGAAAGCAAACCGCCGATGGCCCGGGCAACCGGGCACAGGCAAGGGTGAAACGGTGCGGTAAGAGCGCACCAGCATTCGAAGCGATTCGGATGGCTATGTAAACCCCACCTGGAGCAAGGCCGAGCGTCGGGATTGGCTGCCCGTCAGTTGTTTCGAAAG
>CAIKHC010000407.1 GCA_903827085.1 uncultured Candidatus Nemicrothrix sp.
ACACCAACCGAATTCGCTAGTGGGACTCCACACCCAAGCAGGAACGTTTCGTCGCCCGCCCCAGCACGTATCGCGTCGAATCCAGCGCGCACGCGTTGCGCTGGCGTGAACGATTGATCGGCCCACACACCATCGAAGGACGGAGAAAACGTGAAGTCGAGTTTCAAGTAGGTGAATCCCATATCGACGACCGTGGCCGCGAGAGCGCGCAAGTGCTCCTGAACCTCGGGAATCGTCGTGTCGAGCCCGTACATGAGACCGTCGCGACCGCCTTCCCACGGCGCATTGAACATGTTGATCAGTGGTTCGCCATCAAAACCGCGGGCCAGCCATTCAGGATGTTCGAGAGCGAGTCGCGAATCAGGTGCCGCCAGGAACGGCGCCAACCAAAGGCCTGGACGACGTCCACGATCGGCAATTGATGCAGCGAGTGCTTCGAGTCCATCGGGAAACTTTTGGTTTGTTGTGAGCCAATCTCCGATTGCCGATTGATAGCCATCGTCGACTTGGAAAACGTCGAAGGGCCAGTCGTCGGCGAGTCGCAGGTTCGACGTGATGTCGTTCTGCGTCACTCCGTGGAAGTAGTGGTACCAACTGCACCAACCAACCTGATGGTCAGCGTTGATACGTGCGCCACCTATTGAACCAACCGTTGCCGCCCATCCGGAAAGCAGTGCATCGGCGGAGGCACCGTGCGCAATCAGTACGTCGTGAAGATCTCGCCGTTCCCCTTCGGCCGGAACAAGATCGCCGAGAAAGGCTTCGCACCAAAGTTCCGTGCCTGTCTCACCAGTGCGCAATCGGAGTGTGCCGTCGTGAAGATCGCCACCATTGAACGCAGCCAGGACAGGTTCGTTGGTGTCATCAACAAGAATTGTGAGCCATTCCGATCGCAGTTCATCGCCAACCTCGACAATTCGCTGGTCGGCTTGGTTGATGGCACGGATCAACTCAATCGACCCGGAAGCAAGCGATCGATCACGATCCTCACCAAAGACTGCGACGTCGCTCGGGCTCCAGGACTGATACCCGTGGCGCAGCATCCGCAGGCGGCCCGCAACATCAACCACGCGGAAGACGAGCGAAACCGAACGAACCAACTGAGCTGCAACGTCATCTCGGGCGATCCACCACGACCAATGTTCGGACTCTGCTCCTGCAGGTAGAACCGAACGTCCCCACGCATCCCCTGCAGTGATCCCAACGGCGAATCCGGAAGTTCCGTCGTGAGGGGTTGGACGGCGAGAAAGCGGAATTGAGCCGAACCCCGGCATCTCAATGCGATCAACGACAAGGCGCATTCGCCGAGCGTAGAACGCCACGCCACCGAGTCAGGGTGGTTGTGCGTACGATTCGCCAAACCTCAGGAGGATCCATGACTCGCATTGGCTACCAAATTCCTAACTTCACCTATCCCGGCGTTGGACCAGCAGAACTTTTTGATGCAGTTGCCAAGCAGGCCGCGGCTGCAGACCGATCGGGCTTCGACACCATCATGGTGATGGATCACTTCTACCAATTGCCGATGCTCGGCGAGCCTTCGAAGTACATGCTTGAGTGCTACGCCACGCTTGCCGCCCTCGCGCAGCACACCACAAAGGCGCGCCTTGCCGCGCTGGTCACCGGCAACACCTACCGAAACCCTGCACTTCTTGCGAAGACGATCACCACCCTTGACATCGTTTCGGGTGGTCGGGCGCAACTCGGAATTGGTGCCGGATGGTTCGAACTTGAACATGATTCGCTCGGTTTCGAATTCGGAACGTTCACCGAACGCTTCGAGAAGCTCGAGGAAGCGCTGCAGATCATTCTCCCAATGTTGCGCGACGAACGACCAACCTTTTCCGGCAAGCACTATTCGGTCGACAACGCCATCAACCAGCCGCCACCCATCAGCCGCATTCCGATCATGGTCGGAGGCTCAGGCGAAAAGAAGACATTGCGCATGGTTGCGCAGTATGCGGACTCCGCGACTTTCACCTGCGGACTCGACGAAGTCCCTCGGAAGATGGATGCGCTCGCGGCACATTG
>CAIKHC010000408.1 GCA_903827085.1 uncultured Candidatus Nemicrothrix sp.
CCATCGGCAAAGTCGTTCAACGTCGACCAATTCCGAGTCGACATGCCCTTCGGTCACGAACCGCCACCGTCAAGATTGAGAAGCGCTCCCGTCATGTAGGAAGACGCGTCCGAAGCCAACAAAAGAGCTGTGCCAACAATTTCCTCGGGCTCGCCGATATGGCCCACCGAAATCATGTTCGCGACACGCTCAGCTGCTTCGGGAGTTGGGATCGCTTTACTGAAGCTGTCGGTAATGAACGGACCGCACACGATCGCGTTCACTCGAATGCCTCGCGGGCCAAACTCCTGGGCCGTCGCTTGCGTTATCGCATTAAGAGCCGCCTTCGAACCGGCATACACAACTGTGAAGGGTGAAGGTCGCTGCGATGCCTTCGTGCTGATGTTGATGATGGATCCGCCCGCAGGCATGTACTCCGCCGCCATTGCCATCAGTCGTAGCGGACCCTTGACGTTCACTCCGAAGGTCTTGTCGAACAACTCTTCGGTGACGCCTGCGAGAGATGGCGGAACCGGAGCGATGCCAGCGTTGTTCACCAGGATGTCGATCTTGCCGAATTCTGCGACAGCAGCAGCAATGAGCGCGTCGCATTGGGCCCAGTCCGCCACATGGCAGGCCACGGCAAGAGCCCGGCGCCCTTTTGCTCGGATCTCCGCCGCAACCTCTTCACACGCGTCGACGCGTCGACTGGACACAACAACGTCGGCACCCGCGTCAGCAAAGCCAAGGGCCATTGCCCGACCAAGCCCTTTACTTGCTCCGGTTATGACCGCCACCTTGCCGGTGAGATCAAACAGCGATGTCGTCACCTCAGAACTCTGTCTCGGTGGTTACGTGAAACTGCCATTCGCCGCCAACGCTCACAATGTGGCCAGCACTTGGGGCGGCGTAATGCGTACCCAGAATCAGCGTTCCCATATCGCCATGTTCAGCGCGCATCTCACGCCGAGAATCAGCCGCTTGTACTCCATCCCAATCCCCGCTCATACCCCAATCCGTTTCGGCCCACTGCACCGGATGATGCGTGGCATCGCCCGTAATGAGTGCCCGAGCGCTCTTCGACTCGATGAGAACGGACATGTGGCCCGGCGAATGACCGGGCGTAGGAATAAAACGCACCTCACTCGTCACGCGGTGATCAGCATCGACGAGGTCGACCAGCCCCGCTTCCACGACCGGCGCGACCGTGTCAGGAAGGTTCCAGGCGTAACCACCGGGTTCGGCCATCCATGCGTCGTACTCAGCGCGACCGAACAAGTAACGAGCATTCGGAAATGTAGGAACCCATTTGCCGTCTTCGAGTTTCGTATTCCAACCCACATGATCGAAGTGCAAGTGCGTGCAACACACGATATCGATCGACTCGGGCGGGAATCCCGCTGCCGTGAGCCGCTTCAGAAACGCTGGGTCGCCCGTGAACCCCGGCAGACCGGCCATGTTGCGATCGCCCACACAGGTGTCGACGATGATGCGCAGCCCACTGCTTTCGATCAGAAACGCATGGATCGAAAGATCAGTCATGCCTTCGTCGTCGATGAAATACGGCATGAGCCATGCCTGGTGTGGGGCAAGCGCTTCTTCGCTCGCCCGAGGGAGCAACCCGCTGAGGGGGAGTTCTTGCTCAAGCTCCACAACTTTCGTGACCGCTACTTCACCGATTTTCCAGCGCATAGATCCCCCTTTGTTTCACCAAGTGTGGCCCACCAACTCCATGATGGCGATCTGTTCGACCACCTGTGGCGATTCGGCAAGACTGCAGCGAGGCTCACTTCAGCAGGGGGAACCATGAGTGGACAGGTCCGACTCGAGATCGATGGCCCAATCGCCGTCATCACGAATGACAACCAAGAGAAGCGCAACGCCTTCTCTGACGAAATGGACAAGCAGTTGTTCGACATTCTCGGCGAACTTCGAGCGACTCCTTCAATTCGCGCCGTCATTTGGCGGGGCGAAGGTCACTCTTGGTCATCAGGCCGAGATGTCGGATCAATCGGCAATGACACGACTGGACTCACACATCACGAACTCATGGCACGCGGCCATAAGGGAATTCAGCAGCTCTTTGATCTCGATGCACCCGTCATCGTCCCAATCCAGGGGTGGGCCATCGGCGGTTCGTTCCAGCGAGCGCTGCTGTGCGATATCCGCATCGCCGCCGACGACGCGAAGTTCATGCTTCCGGAAGCCGGACATGGCGTCATTCCCGACACTGGCGGCGTTGGTCGCCTCTTCCAAATGTGCGGGCATGGCGTTGTAAGCGACATGGTGCTCACCGGCCGCTCACTCAACGCACAAGAAGCGCTTTCACTCGGAATCGTTTCCCGCATCGTCACTCGTGAGGAACTCGACAACACCGCGATGGAGATGGCACTGAAGATTGCCGCCGCTCCGGCCGTCACGATCAAGTTGGCTCGTCGCGTCATTTCCCACCTTGCACAACCGGAAATCACGACATCGATGGCTGACGAGCTGATCTACCAAACCTTCCTCAACAAGTCCGAGGATTACGCCGAATTCCGTGCTGCTCGCGCTGAAGATCGCACACCCAACTACC
The DNA here is from genome assembly GCA_903827085.1 of uncultured Candidatus Nemicrothrix sp. Classification (GTDB taxonomy): domain Bacteria; phylum Actinomycetota; class Acidimicrobiia; order Acidimicrobiales; family Acidimicrobilacustridaceae; genus Acidimicrobilacustris; species Acidimicrobilacustris europaeus. Next base: position 2,555 of record CAIKHC010000408.1, read on the forward strand.
GCGGGAGCTGACATGTCGACTTCGGAACCAATCGGCCTTCCAGACGCCCCAGAACTTGGCGCCCACGCCCTTCCTGCCGGAACCTATGACGGCAAAGTCGTGTTCATCACCGGTGGCGGAACAGGTCTTGGCCGCGCCATCGCAACTGAGTTCGCGCGACTTGGCGCAAGCATCGTCGTAGCAAGTCGCAAGCCAGAACACCTCGAACAAGCCGACGAAGCGATGGCCGCTCTTGGGGCCCCCGCACTCACCGTCCAGTGTGATATTCGCGAGCCCGATTCCATTACTGCAGCGTTTGATGCAGCCGTTACGGCGTTCGGTCTTCCCGATGTTCTCATCAACAACGCGGCAGCAAATTTCCCGGTGCCCGCCGAAGACATGTCGCCAAACGCGTGGCGCACAGTCGTCGACATCACCCTCAATGGCACCTACTTCTGTGCCCGCGAATTTGCTCGCCGCCATCTAGACGCCAATACACCGGGCTCAATCGTCAACGTCGGTGCGACCTACGCATGGACAGGCGGACCTGGCTTTGCCCATTCCGCCGCTGCAAAGGCCGGCGTGAAGAACATGGTGGAAACGCTCGCTGTCGAATGGGGCCCCTATGGCATTCAGGTGAACGGTCTTGTGCCCGGTCTTATGCCGCATGAGGACATGACCGATGACATCAAGGGAAACCTCGCCCGCACGAACGATAAGGACGCATGTCAGCCAGCGCTTCGCGTTGGTCGTCCCCGCGAATTGGGTTGGGCCGCGACATTCCTTGCGTCGCCTTATGCGCGATTCATCAGCGGCCACACGCTTGTCGTCGATGGCGCGAACTGGCAACGACGTTCACTCACGCAGCCCGAGATCGTCACAGTTCGCGATCAAATGGGCAAAGGACCGTTCGAACTGTGAAGTTTTCGCTCTCACTTCCGCTCCTCAAGGACTTCACGTCCCCTGACCCGTTCCGCGAAACCTTTGATCTCGCTCGCATTGCGGAAGAGTCGGGCTTCGACACCGTCACTATCGGACATCACCACTTCATGCCCGGGAATCTGAGCGATCCGCTCACGTTCCTTGCCGCAGTTGCTGCACGGACATCTACCGTCCGAGTCGGAACCGGAATCTTCCAACTTCCAATTCATAATCCCGTGCGCGTCGCGGAACAGGTTGCGACCATCGATCAGATCTCTGGTGGTCGAGTCACACTTGGTGTTGGCATGGGTTGGTGGCCTCTCGAATACGACGTCCACGGTTCGAATTTCAAAGAACGCGGCGCACGCATGGAAGAAGCCCTCACGATCATGCGTCTTGTGTGGCAGAACGAGAACACGGCCTTCGAAGGTCGATTCCACTCGTTCCCCGAGCTCACCGTTCATCCTCGGCCGCTGCAATCGCCCAACCCGCCCCTTTGGGTTGCTGGTGTCGCACCTGCTGCGGTTGACCGCGCTGCGCGCCTTGGCGATTCTTGGATCTGCGGACCGGTGCAATCGCTCGCCGCTGCGCTTCGGTGCCTCGACATTTATCGACCAGCGTGTGCCGCGCTCAACAAACCCGCCGATTGGGTTCTTCGCCGTTACGCATGGGTGGGTGAGAGCGATGAACAAGTCCGCACTGAAGTTCTTCCCGTCTACGTCGATGGCCTCATGATTCATTGGCGCGAGTCCGCCGAAGAGAAGGAAGAGAAGGATCTCTTCGCTCGCATTGATGCTGGAGAAAACATCACTGCCGAGGACATTGCCGAAGACCGGCTTTTATGGGGCGACCCCGAACGCGTCATCGGACAGATTCGCAGTTATGAGGCCGCCACCCAATGCGATCACGTTCACACCGCCTTTGGCGCCGGACTTCCCGCTGACACAGGCCAGGCTTCGTTAGGGGACTTCGAAGACATCGCTGCGATGATCAGATTGTTCGGTCGTGAGGTCATTCCTGCTTTCGAATGAACCTTCTTTGTCCTAAAGTGCCGTCGGTCACCCGACAACAAAAGGACACCATGAAGACTCAGTTCTCTCCCAAGCAGGCTTTCGGCGCTGTTGTTGTCGCTGCGGCGCTGCTCCTGGGCGCATGCGGCAGCTCGAGCAGCGACTCGGCGAAATCCGATGCGAGCACCACCACTGCAGCGCCCAAAACCCTCAAGATCGTTGTGACAAACGACGACGGCTACGACTCAGCGGGCATCGACGCAATCGCTGAAGCACTGCGCGCACAGCCCAATGTTGAAGTCACTGTGGTTGCTCCTGCCACACAACAAAGCGGCAAGGGTGGCACCGTCACTGGTGGAACCCTGAGCGCAACCGACCTCAAGACCAAAAGTGGCTACCCCGTCAAGGCCGTTGCTGGAACACCAGCCGACGCAATGATTTGGGCGATCGATCAAAAGGGCATCAGTTTCACC
>CAIKHC010000409.1 GCA_903827085.1 uncultured Candidatus Nemicrothrix sp.
CGTGCTGCCTCGTCACTCCCCCAGGCGAGCTCGGCGCAGACGTTGTTGTCGGCTCTTCCCAACGATTCGGGATCCCGCTCGGGTTTGGCGGGCCAAGTGCTGGGTTCCTCGCGACACGCGACGAACACCGACGCGTTCTTCCTGGCCGTCTCGTGGGTGTTTCGATCGACACTGCTGGTCGACCGGCGTACCGCCTTGCTCTACAGACTCGGGAGCAACACATCCGTCGTGAAAAGGCGACATCAAATATCTGCACCGCTCAAGTCCTTCTCGCGGTAATGGCAGCGCTCTATGCCGCGTGGCACGGACCACAAGGACTTCGCCGCATTGCGACACGCATCAATCGTCTCACCGCTGCAGCGGCCGAAGGTTTCCGTGATCTTGGTCTCGGACCCGTGAATCAGACGTTTTTCGACACGCTTACGATTTCAGTTCCTTCCGGCGCTGATGCACTCGTAGCCACTGCGCGTTCGGCGGGTCTTGAACTACGTCGAGTCGACGCCGACACCATTTCGGTGTCGTTCGATGAGACCACAACGCCAGTAACCGTCTCTACGCTTCTCACCTGCGCGGGGGCCACCGAAGTTTCGGTTGCAAAACTCGACGCAACCGCACCTGAGTCCATCCCGGCAACAAGTCAGCGCACGACGACCTATCTCGACCATCCCAATTTCACAACTCATCACAGCGAAACAGAAATGGTTCGGTATTTGCGCAGACTCGCCGATGTCGACCTCGCACTTGACCGGGCCATGATTCCTCTCGGTTCGTGCACAATGAAACTCAATTCGGCGGCCGAAATGGAACCTGTCACCTGGAGCCAATTCGCCGGGCTGCACCCGTATGTCGACCCCGCAGATTCAGCTGGCTATCGAACAATCATTTCGGACCTTGAGCGGTGGCTCTCCGACATCACTGGCTACGACGCTGTATCGCTGCAGCCAAACGCTGGTTCCCAAGGAGAGTTCGCCGGACTTCTCGCGATTCGTGCTTGGCATCTCGGCAATGGCGATGATCACCGCACTGTGTGTTTGATTCCCGCTTCAGCTCACGGAACAAACGCTGCAAGCGCAACGATGGTTGGAATGCGCGTGATTGTTATCGCTTGCGATGAAAACGGCAATGTCGATGTCGACGATCTTCGATCAAAGATCGATGAACATGCGAACAACCTCGCAGCGTTGATGATCACCTACCCGTCGACTCACGGTGTTTTCGAAGAAGCCATTGGCGATATTTGCGGCGCGGTTCACGACGCCGGCGGACAGGTGTACCTCGACGGAGCAAACCTCAACGCCCTTGTCGGCGTTGCGCGGCCAGGTCACTTCGGCGCCGACGTTAGTCACCTCAATCTCCATAAGACCTTCTGCATTCCCCACGGTGGTGGTGGACCAGGAGTTGGTCCTGTCGCTGTTCGATCTCACTTAGCCCCCTATCTGCCAGGCCATCCTGTGATTCCATCGGCTGGTCCTGTTCGAGATAGTTCGGTCACTGGTCCGCTCGTCGGCCCAGTTTCTTCAGCGCCTTATGGCTCAGCAAACATCCTCACGATTCCGTGGTCGTACATCTCGATGATGGGTCCCGAGGGCCTCGAGCGCGCTACTCATGTCGCAATCCTCAACGCGAATTACGTCGCGAGGCGACTCGAAGACGCCTTCCCGATTCTCTACACCGGCCGCAACGGTTTAATTGCCCACGAGTGCATTCTCGATCTTCGGCCAATCACCAAAGAGACTGGCGTAACAGTCGACGACGTCGCGAAGCGATTGATCGACTACGGCTTTCACGCTCCGACGATGTCGTTCCCTGTTGCCGGAACGCTCATGTTCGAGAGCACCGAGAGTGAAGGTTTGAACGAGCTCGATAGATTCTGCAACGCAATGTTGTCGATCCGACGTGAAATCGACCTTGTCGCATCGGGCCATTGGCCAGCAGAGGACAATCCTTTGCACAACGCTCCACACACCGCTGCCGACCTCACCAGCAACTCATGGGAACACGCCTACACCCGAGAGGTCGCCGGCTGGCCCGCGGGCCACGTCGCTGCTCGCTATTGGCCTCCGGTGAGTCGAATCGACGGAGCGTACGGCGATCGAAATGTCGTGTGCTCGTGCCCGCCAATCGAAGCGTTTGCCGAAAACTAATCAGCCCACAAACGGCGGCTTCACAACAACCGCATCGAGAAGTGTTCCGCGGACGTCGATAGAGAACTGATCGCCCACGCTTGCGTCGGGTGGAAGGAACGCAAGTGCGATTCCATGACCCAGTTCGGGCGAGTAATTTCCGCTCGTTACTTCTCCGACGACAACGCCGTCGCGCAAAACCGCTGATCCTTCTCGTGGTGGTCTCCGACCCTCGGTGACGAGCCCCGCGAGTCGACGCGAGATCCCTCGATCACGTTCAGCAGCAAGAGCCTCTGAACCTCGGAACAGACCTTTGTCGAAGCGAACGGCCCAACCAAGCCCAGCCTGTAAGGACGTGATGCCCGCTCCGAGCTCATGCCCGTGCAAAGGAAGACCAGCTTCGAGCCGCAACGTGTCTCGCGCTCCTAAACCTGCTGGGGTGATTCCTGCGCTCGTCAACGCTAACCAAAGCGCTGCCGCGTGTGACGCAGGTACGGCGATCTCGACACCGTCTTCTCCGGTGTATCCGGTTCCGGCCACAACGAGGGCAGCGCCCTGCCATTCGAGGCGTCGAACATCAAAACGATTCACCGAAGCGATTGCTTCATCGACAGTCGAGAGCAGCGATCGGGCTTGTGGTCCCTGCACTGCCAAAATCGCACGTTCGGAAGTGATGTCGCCCGCATCGATTGTGATGCCGTCCATGCTCATAACGATCTGCTCTAACGCACCTGTAACTCGATCTGTATTCGAAGCGTTGGGCATGACATCGAATGTCTCTGGATCAACCCACCAAATGATGATGTCGTCAACAACTGAAGCATCGTCTTGATCGAGAAGGTGGGTGTACTGCGCACGCCCTGGAGCAATCCGATGGAGATCGTTTGTGAACGCCCGCTGCAGCACATCGAAGACATCGGGACCAGTGACTCGAACTGTACCGAGATGGGAGACATCGAAAACAACTGCGCCATGACGGCAGGCGCGATGTTCGGCGAGAGTCCCTTCCTCGTACGAAAGGGGCATGTCCCAACCGCCAAACGGCACCATTTTGGCGCCGATCGAACGATGGACAGCGTCGAGAGGAGAAAGGCGATCAGTCACGTCGTGACCCTAGTTTCGGAGAAACGATGTCGGTGCCACTCCGTCGTGCGATTCAACTCAAATCGCAGTTGAAATCGGCGTCGTCGAAAGATCGCCAACCACCGCGGTTGAATCCGCAGATGACGCTGCAGGGGGACGAAGTTCGCGAATTCGCGCATCCATCTCGTCTCGAACGCCTGCCAACGGGAGGATGTTCAAGACACCCTGTCCCTTATGGATCAGGTCGATGAGTTCGCCATCAGATTGGATGACTACCGAAGTTGAACCCTGGATGACGAGATTTGCTGAGGTGATCTCTTGTCCGAGAATGTCTCGCAGATAGCTGAATACCTCTCGAACATTCTCGAGGCGAATTCCTGCATCGAGAAGACTCTTGATGACCTTCAGTTCAAGAAGGTCGGTGTAGCCGTAGCGGCGGCGACTGCCACTCCCGGCAGCATCGGTCAGTGTCGGACGAACCAAGTCAGTTCGAGCCCAGTAATCGAGTTGGCGGTACGTAATGCCGACAATCTCTGCCGCCTTCGCGCCACTAAAGCCGTGATCGACCGCGCGTTCATTCGTAGATGCCATGGATACTCCCAGTGATGACAAGTGACGACCCTGCGTCACGGAACGGGATCGGCGCTGACCCCACGGATGACAACGACGAAATTACGACGTTGTAAGGACCGCTGACCGTACAGGGCGCCGCGCGCGGCGTCAATGGTTGGGCGGATACCGCCTCAGGACGCGAAATCCTCAGGATTCACGTTGTCAATAAAGGCACGGAACTCCTCGACCACGTCTCCCCCGTCGTCGGAACCGTCAGTTTCGTCGTCAGGGAGCAGACCCGCAGCCTCGACGACAGAATCGTCGGCCCATATCGGGCAGTGAAAGCGCAATGCCAGTGCCACAGCGTCAGACGGGCGGGCCGATAAGCGAGACTCGGTTTCGGCAACTTTCAGGACCAACTCGGCATAAAAAGTGCCACCGTCGACTTTGGTGATCTCAATGGCCGTCAGCGTGGCGCCCAAATGCTCGATCGCTTCACAAAAGAGATCATGAGTGAGTGGTCTCGGGGTAACGACGCCTTCGAGCCCAAAGCTGATTGCTGCTGCTTCGGCGTGCCCGATGAAGATAGGCACGAGCCGGCCCGCACCTGCGACCTCACGCAAAACGAGTACTGGTGCATTGCCGGGGATATCAACCTGAACGTTGATGACTTCCATCTCAATCACCGGCTCAGACTACCGGCATGGAACAGCAACCGAACCCGTGGATCAGGGTTGGCCCAGATACTCACGCAATGAGGCCCGGACCATTACTGCCCGCAGGTCATCGGCGAGCTCGGCCAACTCTTCGAGCATCTCAACCGCCTCTTCACGGGCGGCAGCACGACGCTGTTTCAACAGCGGAGTAATCAGCTGCTCAAACAGCCCGGCTTCACGTTCGGCCGACACTTTGTACATGCGCAGGTGTCGGGGTTCGATTCCGTGCCTCCCGAATCCGCCAGCGAGGCGCGCCACGACAAGGGCTTCTTCGTCGTAGTACTCAACATGGCCCATGGATCGACGCGTGAGAAGACCGAACTTCTCGAGTTCAGCGACGTCAGACTGACCCAAGCCGCTCTGCTCACAGAGTTCCTTAAGTGTGAGCGCAACCTCGGGAACTTCGATCTCTTCGTCCGCGCCTTTCACTGGCGTCGGATCGCCCTTCTTGTGTCCGGTCGGGTGCCGCTTGCCACCTCGAGGTTCGGGGGCAGTGGCGGCTGGACCTTCGAGCAAACTCGTGACGGCGCTCGTTCGAGAAGTCGAGCCTCCGTCCTTCGCTGCAGAATTCTTCGTTGCAGAAGGCAGCGCTGCAGAGTTCTCGAGGTTCTCAGATGTGGCGGAACCATTCGAGTTCACGGCGTTCTCTGATGAGCGCTCAAACGGCAGAACACCCTCGGGCGGACCATCGGCGAAATCGCCTGCGGCCAGACGATCCTTGATCACCTTCAATGGCAAGAAGTGTTCTCGCTGTTGCGTGAGGATCCATCGCAGTCGTTCAATGTCTTCATCATGAAACTTCCGGTATCCCGACGGTGTGCGCTCAGGGTTCAATAAACCTTGGCTTTCCAAGAATCGAATCTTGGAGATGGTGATGTCGGGGTAGTCGCTCTGCAGCAGCGCCAAGACTTCGCCAATTGAGGAATGGGAAACTGTGTCAGTCACGCGCCGTCTCCGCCGAGAAGAAACACGAGCTTGAACTTTCCGATTTGCAATTCGTCGCCACTCGTAAGAATTGCAGTCTCGATTCGTTGCCGGTTGAGATAGGTGCCATTGAGCGAATCGGTATCGCAGGCCAACCAAGTGCCATCGGTGACGCGGCGGAGTTCGGCGTGGCGCCGCGAAACTGTTATGTCGTCGAGGAAAATATCCGAGTCCGGATGCCGGCCTGCAGTCACCACGTCGCTGTCTAACGCGAATCGACTGCCAGCCTTTGAACCACGCTGGACAACAAGCATCGCCGTATCGGCAGGAATGCCCTCGACAACGACAGCAACATCGCTCTCGACAGGGTCACCGGGCGTCACTGGGTGAAAGGTGATCGTTGTGTGGTCGGGCGCGAGCGATTCAAGGACAGCACCGCATGAGGAGCAGAAATTTGCTCCTAGCGAATTGCGGTGCCCGCAGTTATTACAGAATCCCTCGACGACAGCCATCATGATCCTTCGATCAACCGCCGATAACCGTCGACATCGAGAAGAGCGTCAACAGAATTTGGATCAGAAGGTTCAATGATGCAGATCCAGCCATCGCCGTATGGATCGTCATTCAGACGCTCCGGTGAATCCGAAAGTGAATCGTTCACTGCGATAACCGTGCCGGCAACTGGTGCGTAGATATCTGAGACCGATTTGGTTGACTCGACTTCACTGACCTTTGCGGCCGCATCGACTTGCATGCCAACTTCGGGGATCTCAACGAACACGACATCGCCGAGAGCATCTTGTGCGTAGTCAGTGATTCCGAGACGAAGCTGACCGTTCTCGAGACGAACCCATTCGTGGTCGGAGGAATAGCGCAGATCATCAGGCAGTTGCATGGGCCGAACGCTATCCGATTGCCTCGACCTCCACCGAAGCGTGAGCCACGGCGCCGAGGGGCCTCACTCACCCGCAGCCCTCGCCTCGCGCCCGTCACGCAGGGCCTGAAGGCCGATCGGCACGTAGAGAGCTGCTGCGTAATACGAGGCTGCCAGTGCAGGCAGCGCGCAGGCCCAGGCGGCGATCTCAAAGAACGGTTGCAGCACCCAGTCAGTTGAGGCCCAGAGGAACCCGGGGAAGGCAAACATCAACCCGAACGTGGCCGCCTTACCGATCCACGTCACATCGATACGGCGGGCTCCAAGGGAGGCCAAGACCAACGTGGCCAAAGAGAGAGCCACCTCCCGCACCAACACGGCGATACAAAACCAGAGCGGAGCGGATCCGGCGATGATGATTGCGACGATAGAGACGAAGAAAAGCAGTCGGTCGACTACCGGATCGAAAATCTTTCCAAAGTTGGAAACGGCGTTGAACCGACGCGCGTACCAGCCGTCTACCCAATCAGTTGCTCCCAAAACGCCAAGGAGTGCCCCTGCCGCCAGAGGGTTTTCTCGATCAAGCAGAAGCCAGACGAAAACTGGCAAACACAGCAAGCGACCGAGTGTGATCAGGTTGGGAACAGTGAGAATCTGGTTCTCAGGTTCGGAGTTGGTGGGCACGCTCATTCGTTGCACTCTACGATTCCCAAACCATGAGCACCTTGTTTACCAAGATCATCAACGGCGACCTTCCGGGACGGTTCGTTTACCGAGACGATTTGTGCGTTGCTTTCCTCACGATCGCCCCGATCTGCCCCGGCCACACCCTCGTTGTTCCGCGACTCGAAGTTGACCATTGGGTCGATCTCCCTGACGAGCTTGCCGGACATCTCGCCATCGTTGCCCGCAAAATTGGTGCGGCTCAGATGACCGCATTTGAGGCCGAGAGAATCTCGCTCATCATCGCCGGGCTGGAAGTCCCCCACACCCACCTTCACGTGCTGCCGATAACTTCGGAAGCCGACATCGATTTCCGAAAAGCCAACAGTGCGGTCGATCCCGCCGAACTTGACCAAGCAGCGAAGGCTCTTCGCGCAGCGCTGGGACCAGACGCTTCGGCGTAACCGGTTACAACAAACGTCCTTGTCCTTCGGCTTGGCCGTCGGCGACAATCTCGGCGCGCTGAACGAGTGACGCATCGCGATTCCGCACGTTGTTTACCTCTGTTGATACCGGCCACCACTGCAACCAAGACTCTGGAGCTGGCCTCAACAGGGAGTGCAGCTCATCGATGCAGTCATTCGATGGGTCAAGCCATCGTGCCCACTGATCTTGCGAGAGGATCATCGGCATTCGATCATGCAGCGGTGCAATCAATTCGTTCGGCGGTCCGGTAATGATTGAACATGTCCGAAGGACCGCAGCTGTTTCTGGCTCTTCTTTGCTGCGCCACGACTCCCAGATACCAGCGAACGCAAGCGGACTGCCATCAGTTGATGTGATGTAGACCGGTTGCTTCTTCTTTCGCTCCGGCACATGGACCCACTCATAAAATCCATCGACGGGAATGAGACATCGGCGTCGCCGGAATGCCGATCGAAACGAAGGCTTCACCGCAACGGTTTCGGACCGAGCATTGATAAGACGCGAACCGATCGCAGGGCTTTCTGCCCAACTTGGCACCAGACCCCACAACATCAGGTCAAGGCGACGCTGTCCGTTCTCCTCCTGATGCACAACGGCAACGTCACTGGTGGGAGCGACGTTGTAGTTCTCGATCTCATCTGGAAGTTCAGTCACTGCTTCGAAGAAATCAGCCAATTCCGATGCAGGCGTCGTACTAGTGAACCGCCCACACACGACTAGATCTGCTCACTCATTGGAGGGACGACGGATTCATCAACAACCGGGTGCCCTGGATGGAGCACTGTCCGAGGCAGGAGGTACTTGCCAACCACGGGCAATGTGAGAAACCCTTCGGCCGCCGAGTAGAGCAATGCAACTCTTGGAAGACTCCGAAATCCTTCGTAGGCAATGCAACGCGGAACCCACTCCGGATAGAAACGTTGATTGAATTCCTTCAGAGACTTAATTTGATAAAACGGACTGATCAGGCTCAAAGCAAGTTTCACGATTCGCTGTGTAACTGAGTAGTCGACGTCGTCTTCAAACAGTCTTCCCCAAGCTGCGAAATTCATGCTGAATCGCTCGAAACCGAGTTCGTCAAGTTTCATAATGGTTCGAGTGAGCAGGAACTCCGACATGCCGTTCGGTGTATTGGGATCCCGCCTCATAATGTCGAGCGTGTAGCCATTGCGCTCTCCGTAGATGGGAACGACTCGGAGAAAACCGCCCGGCTTGCCATTTTCGTCGCGAGCAATGCACAGCCGGAAGTCAGGATTTGTGCCTTCAACATCCTGGTTAAGCGTCATCGTGAAGCCTCGCTCCGGGGCCTTTCCGCGCCAGAGTTTGGAAATATTGTTCAGTTCTTGGAGAAGTTCGTTCGAGGCATCGGTTTCGGCCATCCACTCATAGGTATAGGTCCTCTCGACGCGACCTGAAGATTGACGGATGCTCTTCCACTTCTTCCCCGCAGTAGAAAATCCGCGGACATTGATCACGGCCTCGTCGCCGAGATACACGGTGTGTAATCCGCGATCGACATAGAGGTTGCGATCCGACTCGCGAACTGCGAGGAATGAAAAACCCCAAGCTCGCTCGCGACACATCTCGAGAAACTCATCAATCACGAGAGGAATGGATCCTGCGGCACCGATCGGGTCACCTGAGACCAAGGCCTGCCGACCTACGTAGGTGTAGGCGATAAATGCTTTTTGGTCAGATGAGAAGAAGAACAGTTTGTCGTCACGCAGTGCGAAGTAATCAAGTGAATCAGTGCTGTAGGCCTTCACGATCGAAACAGCCTCGTGGAGTGCATCAGGGGTGACATAGGAACGCGAGACAATCGGCCGAAAGAGGAGAATTACTGCGGCGAGCAGACCCCCGACCCCGAGCAGCAGAAGCGAAGAAGGGAATGCCCATTCAAAAAAGTTGCGCTCGTACTGATACGGACCATCTAGTCCGATAAGCCCGAGCAGAATTGTCTGGGCGTTTTTCCAAAAAGTAGGACTTGGACTAATCGATGCACGTTCCAAAAAGAGAGCGGCATACCCATACGCGAAGACAATCAGAAAAAACCGTGGGATGAACCTCAGGAATTCAAGGAGTGTCGGCGGATCGCCGGGCGCCTTGAACTTCGATCGGCTCACCAGTAGTAGGAAAACCATGAATAGCGAATAGAGCGCAGCGACGTAGTGGTGCTCTCGTAGTACATCAACCACGAACGATGTGCTGAATACCGCTACTGCCATTACCCAAGCCAAGTGTCGACGTCGACTCAACTGACCTGCCAGGTAGAGCAAGGCGACACCAGAAGCAACAGCAATCACATGGCTGGTGACGCGAACTCCAAATGGAGCAACGACGTCAACGATGCGGCCCATACGACCACCCACTGCTGGGAGGGTCGACAACAGAAGGATGACTCCACCAAGCGCGGTAAGCGAGCCGATAAGCCGAGCCCGACGGGAATCACGTCGCATCAGAGCGACCTCCGATTTCCGACCGGTACATTCCTAGACAGTCGGACCGGCGGAGAAATCTTCGTCGGTCAAACCGTGTTCCGGTCGAAGCGTCGGGAACAAAATAACCTCTCGGATACTTTCGACCGCAGCGAGGATCATCACGAGACGGTCGATGCCGATTCCGAGTCCGCCCGCAGGTGGCATGCCGTACTCGAGCGCTCTGATGTAGTCGAGGTCGACGTCGCCCGCTTCGGGATCGCCGGCCGCCTTGTGGGCTGCTTCTTCTTGGAACCGAGCAAGCTGTTCCACAGGATCGTTGAGTTCGCTGTAGGCGTTTGC
>CAIKHC010000410.1 GCA_903827085.1 uncultured Candidatus Nemicrothrix sp.
AATTCGCCCAAGTACTGGACGAGATTGAAGACGAACGAGTCGTAGTTATCGAGGACAAGGATGCGGGCGGCCATCGCCGGAGGACCCTATCGGCCGAGACCGGTCGCGCCTGACGAGTTTCTCTTCGGCCGCTACGCTCGCCCCACTATGGCTACCGACAAGCGCCCCGCTCCCTCACGTCGAACCGGCGGCCGCGTCACCCCAAAGGGTGGACCGACCAAAAAGTCGACAGACGCCACCCACGAGGGTCCTGCGGCCTCGACCCGCTACACCCCTCGAGCCGGCTCCGTGCATGCCCCAAGCCCGACCTGGCTGCCCATTGTGATGATCGCCCTGTGCATCATCGGCCTTCTGGTCATTTTCCTGCACTATGTCGATCTGTTCTTGCCCGGAGCGGCGAGCAACTGGTGGCTTCTGGGCGGCCTCGGGTTCATCCTCGCTGGCATCATCGCCGCCACTCAGTACCGATAACGCGCTGCACAAAAAGCCCTGATCAGGGGCCCAAACTGCAGATGAACAGCCGGTGACGACTCCCATCGTTTTCCACAGTCTGTGGAGAAAAAATTAGAGGTCGTCGATGGGGGTCATCATGACCATGTCATCCTGACAATGCCTTGGGGCTTCAGGATCTTGGTCGGGTGCAACCGTCATTCGGACTTCGGTTCCGCAGATCTCACAGCGGTAGGTGATCTTCACTTTTCGTAGTTCACCCACAGGGGGCGGTTCGGGGATCGGACGAGCCATTCCGCCCAACATCAGGACTCCGATTCGGAGGATGAGCCACGCGGCGCCGGCGGCGACGATGACCTTGATGGGCTCGTAACCGACGATGAGGCACGCGACGATGCCGATGATGATGAGGCCGTCGATGACTGGGTGTTTGGGACGCCAACCGCCAGAGCGCTCTGGCTGATCCTCGCTGGTCATACGGAGAGGTTAGAGGCGTTCGATGATGGTGGCGTTCGCAAGGCCCCCGCCTTCGCACATGGTCTGCAATCCATAGCGCCCTCCGGTGCGTTCAAGTTCGCAGAGCAAGGTGCCAAGAAGACGTGTGCCGGAAGCCCCGAGCGGGTGGCCGAGGGCAATGGCACCGCCGTTTACGTTGACCTTGCTCATGTCGGCGCCGAGTTCGCGCTGCCATGCAAGAACAACTGGAGCGAACGCTTCGTTGATTTCGACGAGGTCGATGTCGTCGAGCGACAAGCCTGACTTCTCGAGAATCTTTTGCGTTGCCGGAATAGGACCGGTGAGCATGATGCGGGGATCGACACCAGCAAGCGAGAAGGAATGGAAACGTGCACGCGGCGTGAGCCCAAGTTTCGATGCAGCAGCTTCGCTCATGATGAGTACTGCCGATGCACCGTCGGTGATCTGCGATGAGTTGCCCGCAGTGATCACACCGTCGGGAGTGAAGGCTGGCTTGAGTCCAGCGAGTGACTCAGCGGTTGTTGTGTCGCGGATGCCCTCATCGGTGCGCAACATTCCGTCGGTAGGAATGATCTCGCCCGAGTCTTTGTCGCGTCGACGAATTTCGACGGGATGAATCTCGTGATCGAAGCGCCCTTCGTCGCGAGCGCGAGCAGCGCGCTGTTGTGATTCCGCCGAGAAAGCATCAAGTTCTTCGCGTGAAAGGTTCCATTGTTCGGCGATCAATTCAGCCGACAAACCCTGCGGGATAAGGCCACCTGCGTCTTTGTAGCGCGCGTCAACTCGTGGGCCGAACGGGAAACCAACGCCTTGACCAAATGATGCGCCCATAGGTACCAAACTCATGACCTCAACGCCCGCAGCAATGACAATGTCGTGCACGCCGGCCATGACACCTTGTGCGGCGAATGCTGCAGCTTGTTGAGAGGAACCGCACTGGCGATCGATGGTTGTCGCCGGAACGGTTTCAGGAAAGCCAGCTGCGAGTGCCGCGTTACGGCCGATGTTTAGCGACTGAGCGCCAACCTGTGAGACGCAACCCATGAGCACGTCTTCGATAAGGGCGGGGTCGAGATCATTTCGTTCGACAAGTGTCGACAGCACTTCGCCGGCGAGGTCAGCCGGATGCCAACCAGAA
>CAIKHC010000411.1 GCA_903827085.1 uncultured Candidatus Nemicrothrix sp.
CACGTGGTGTTGTTGGCTGGTCGCGTTGTTGCGAGTGGTACCGCTGACGAAGTCCTCACTGCAGCAAATCTCGCCGAGGCCTACGGCGGGCGCTTGTTGCGTTTGGCCGATGGAATCGTGCTTATTGACGACCCGCATCATCACGCGCATGGACACGACCACACCGTGTGTGAAGACGACGACGAGCGTTAGCGGTTATTCAATGCGGCAATGACCGCGTCGTGCACAACACCGTTCGATGCCACGCCCGAAACATTGGAACCGGGAACGAGTGAAACCTCTTTGCCGTCGGTACCGGTGAATTTTCCGCCGGCTTCTTCGAAGATCACGGGCATTGGCGCAATATCCCACAGTGAAACCTGGGGATCGACCATCGCGTCGAGGGCGCCACACGCAACCATGGCGTAGCCGTAGCCGTCGCCCCAAGTTCGTAATTCAAATCCTGCTCGCTTCACGCCGAGTAAAGAATTCTCTTCCCAAGTTCCGAAGCCACTCGTGGAAAGCACACAGCTCGACGGAGTATCTCGTTCGCTGACGCGCACTGGACGGCCGTCGCGGAAACACCCGAGACCGCGACCGGCATACACGGTGGTGTTGAGTGCTGGGAGATTGATGACACCGATGAGCGGTCCGTGTTCGTCGACCACGGCAAGAAGGTTCGAATACAGCGGCACTCCGCGAGTAAACGCTTTGGTGCCATCAATGGGGTCAACTATCCACGTTCTCGTGCTGGTGCCGATGTAATCGTCGAGTTCTTCACCGAGCACGGAATCCTCGGGATGAAGGGCGGCGAGACGGTCTCGAACGATTTGTTCGGCACCGCGATCGGCTTCAGTGACTGGTGTGCCATCGCTTTTGGTGGTGATGTCCAAGGCGGGGTTATCAAACCACTGCATGGTGAAGGCGCCAGCGGCGCGAAGAATCTCGACCGCATTGGCGAGCATGGTTTGGTCAGCGGGCGGACCCGGGGGGAGAAGAGCCACGAGCCAATGCTGACACGGCAGCAACGCGAAACGGTGTCGCTTTTAGTACTTCGTCCCTTGGGAGGTTGCGCCGAGATCGACTAACTGGTCGAACCATGCACTGGCCACAACTTTTCCGAGCATTCCGGCAGCGAGATCCTCGGGCATGGTGAATTCGATGACGTGATCGACGCCATCGATCGTCATCGTGAGTTGGGGGCGCATCATTGTTGGTCGAGGGCCAAGAACAATGTCGCTCGGCCACGAATCAAAGATTGTCGTTCCTTCGAGGTTCTCGTCGGCCTTCTTGGTTCGCGATCGAGGGTTTGGCCCGAAGGTGAATGACAGCTTGCCGCCGGCGAAGTGAAGAGTTCCGCGTCGGCGACCGTTCTCGCGACGGTTTGGTGCTCGGGTGACAGGAACCGAGACGGGGTCATCCTCGGCAGTTGCTCGGACAAGTCGCCCGGGCTCAATCGCGTGTTGTTCTGC
Source organism: uncultured Candidatus Nemicrothrix sp. (assembly GCA_903827085.1). Lineage (GTDB taxonomy): Bacteria > Actinomycetota > Acidimicrobiia > Acidimicrobiales > Acidimicrobilacustridaceae > Acidimicrobilacustris > Acidimicrobilacustris europaeus. Next base: position 1,452 of record CAIKHC010000411.1, read on the forward strand.
GCCGTCGCCGCGAACAACTTGAATCGTGTTGGTGGCGACGAGTGCGCCGATGACGAGCAACGGAAGAAGTAGAACCCACGGCGCACCGACAGAAAGTAGGAAAAGAAGCAGAAGGGCAATGCCCCACCACACAACAAGATTGATGTTCCGACGCGCACGTGCCTTGGCGCGCGTTGGATTTGGATCGGGAGTGTGATTGATGCGAGCCATGTCAGGAGGCTCCGAGTTCTCGCAACTGCGCGTACCACTCGCCGACAACGGTTGGTCCGACAAACGTTGCACCGAGGTCCCATGCAGGGAAGAACCTCACGGAATGAGTGACACCATCAATTGAGAGATCGAGTTGTGGCCGCATAAAGCTCGGCACGGTGATGACCTCGACACGATTGATTGCCGCGTCGAAGCGCACTTGGTCCTTGAGACACTCGAAACGAAGTTGTTTCCCATCGCAGATGAGAAAGCCGGGCTGGGGAGGTTCGCCGCGCACGCGAGCGCCAGGGGACCACACGGCATTCACCGAGACGGGATCAGTGGCTGTTGCTGCTCGAAGTTCCCCTTTTGCAAGGGTTTCTGCGTCGGGACCATCGGGTCGACGAGACAGTCGAATCGTTGAGATGAGAAGAAGCGTGAACACCGCAGCGGGAATGACAAACAGTGGATTGCCGAATCCGATTGGTGCAACGAAGAACACGAGGATGAACAGCCACGTGCCAATCACTGACCACACGCGCTGACGTCGAACCAACGCTGGGGCCTCGGGTCGGTTGGGTCCGAATCGCTTTGCGTTCTTCTTTGCAGCAGGCATCGGCGAGACCCTACGAGGTTTGGGTAGTGGTTCCGATGCGCAGTGACTCAGGCGCTGGACGATCAATCGGGGGAGGATCGCCAATGGGCCAGCCGAGATAGAGCAGCCCCACGATCGTGTCGGTTTCGTCGAAGCCGCAGAACTCGCGCAACCGGACCGAGGTCATCGCCGCGCCGGTGGACCAATACGAAGCGAGACCAGCGGCCGTAGCTCCAAGCAGCAGCGTTTGGATCGCAGCCGATACGGCGTCGCGATTTTCGGCAGTCATCGTGGTGTCCTCGCCGGCAATCGACGCCACGGCGATCAGCACCGGTGCTCGGAGATATTTCGACCGCGCCTTTTCGATCTTCGCTTCGGGTTGGTGTGCCTCGACGAGATCCTGGGCGAGCGCTTCGCCGAGTTCCGCCCGCCCGTTGCCAGTGATGATGCGAAACCGCCAAGGAAATGTCCGCCGGTGATTGGGGGCCGTGGCCGAAACTGCAATCAAGCGGTCGACAAGCTGGTCGGGAATGGCTCGGTCAGGGTCGACCCGAAGCGAGGATCGCCGAAGTGAGGCAATGGTCTCGAAGGAGGAAAGTGGATCCAGGGATCGGTCCGGGTCGGTCATGGTCAGGACAGTACTGCCGACGCCCAACGGACCAGATGGGTCGGGTGGCCGAGGTTTTCCACAGGGCTTTCCACAACCAACACCCGGTTCGTCCCCACATCTGTCCACAAGTTTTTCCACAGGGGTTGACCAAACAGGGCAGGCCTGGGGTAAGGTAACGAGTCCTCGGGCGGATACCGGGCCTTCCACGATTGCGTCATTGACGTGATCAGACGAGGAACCATGGCCATGACATCCCCCCGCAGTGCGATTCCGCAAAGGTTGCAGCAGCGATCTTGGCGTTGGACCGCGTTTGCCGCGCTGGCGCTTGCCGGCATTTTTGGGATGGCCATCGGTTCGTCGATCGACGTCGGAGCAGTCGCAACCGACACACGAACGAAACGGTCGAATGTTCGATCGGAGCAGGCCAAGGTTGCGGCCAAGGTCAACGCGCTCGAAAGTTCGCAGGAGCAGGTCATGGCGGCGCTCCAGGCCATGGAAGAAAACGTCCGCGGCCAGCAAGCAGTGCTTTCCGAAGCTCGCCGTCAAGCTGAGGTCAGCGCAGCCGAGGCAGCGCAAGCCGAGAAAGACGCCGCTCAGACCACCCGCGATCTCGATGCGCTTCGGGCTCGAGTCGCGCGCTACGCCGTGAAGGCCTACGTGGAGCCCCCGGGTGAAGAGCTGATGCGCCGATTCGAGGCGGCATCGGCGCAGGAAGATGCAACTCGTAACGCGTTCTTGAATATGCAATCGCGAAGTGATTCCGACGTCATTGATCAACTTCGGTCAACGAAGGCGCGCCTTGAAGAAGAACTTGCTCGTGCGCAAGCGGCCAAGAGCGCTGCTGAAACCCATGCCGCCGAAG
>CAIKHC010000412.1 GCA_903827085.1 uncultured Candidatus Nemicrothrix sp.
ATGACGGGCTCGAATACGACAACATTTTCATCTTCGATGAAAATGGTTGGAACTTCGAACCTTCAGAACTCTCGGCTGCATTTGGACTTGTTCAGTTGGACAAGCTGGACGAGAACCTTGCTCGTCGTCAGCGCAGTTTCGCAATCACGAGTTCACATCTTGCGAAGTACCCGCACCTGTTCGTACTCCCCCAACTCACTGAAGGAATCGAAACTGGGTGGCATATGTTCCCGTTCATCATCCAGCCTGATTCGGGCATCCGCCGCGCCGATCTTCAGCAGTGGATGGAATCCCACGGGGTCGACACCCGTATGGTCTGGACCGGCAACATCACTCGCCAGCCGATGCTTCGCGACCAAGAATTCCGCGTTCCTTCCGATGGCCTTCCCAATGCCGACCGCGTCATGGAATGGGGTCTCATCGTTCCCAACAATCATTCGCTCTCTGACGACGACTGCAATTACATCGGCGAATGCATCGACGGCTTCGTCGCCGAAAAGGGACTTTGATGACTGGTCGCTTCGAAGGTCGCCGTGTCCTGGTCACTGGTTCGAGCAGAGGCATTGGCGCAGCACTAGCGGAACGAATGGCTGCGGAAGGCGCAAACATCGTCCTCACAGCGCGCACCCTCGACCAACACGAAACCCTCGAAGGCAGCCTCAACGCAACCCGCGACCGGATTGCACGGTTCGGAACGCAGGTTGAAGTTGTTGTTGCTGATCTCACCGATCCGACCGATCGACTTCGTGTCATTCCCGAAGCTGCCGAAGCCCTCGGCGGACACATCGAGATTCTCGTCAACAACGCGGCGGCATCAATCCAAGCTCCGCTAACGGGATTCTCGGTGAAGCGACGCAACATCATGTTCGAAGTGAATGTCAATGCTCCGCTCGATCTTTCGCTGGCCGCCGCTCCGGCGATGGTCGCCGCTGGCGAAGGATGGATCGTGAATCTTTCGAGCGGCAGCGCCAAGCATTGGGGTGGTCCCGACGAGCCCATCGTTCCGACCTCGGTCAACATCTCGGCCTACGGCGCAACGAAGGCAGCACTCAATCGCATCAGCAACGGTCTCGCTATGGAGCTGTACGGGACGGGCGTGCGCGTCAATACCGTGGAACCCCGGGCGGCGGTGCTGTCCGAAGGTGCCGCTGCACTCGTGGGCGATCGCTTGCGGCCCGATCAGATCGAGTCGATGGAGGCAATGGTCGAGGGCACTCTCTTCCTCTGCGATTGTGACCCCGGTATCACCGGGCGCATCACCGTAAGCCTCGACAACATCGAGGAGTTCGGTCTCGACGTCCGCAATCTCGACGGCACGCCGCTCTCCTAGACACCGGCCTCGAACGCCATAGCGTTCCTCCGTCAGCCGAAAGAAGGGCGATTTGGGTTGGTAGTAGCGTGTCGCCGACTCTCAAACTTCCCGGAGGAACCCATGTCGTCATCACTTGCAGGTCGCTCAGCAATCGTCACCGGTGGTGGCACTGGCATCGGAGCAGCGTGCGCAACCCGTCTTGCCCAGGACGGCATGAACGTCACCATTTGTGGCCGGACCGAAAGCAGACTCACCGAGGTCGTCGATCGCATTAAGGCGGGCGGCGCTTCGGGCCAGATCCGTCATCAGGTCACCGATGTCACCGTTGAATCCGACGTTGCCGCTCTTGTTGCTGGCCACGTCGAAGTATTCGGTGGCCTCAATGGCTTCGTTGCAAATGCCGGTGGCGGTGGCGGCATGGGTCCGTACCACTTGCTCGACACCGAAGAGTTCTTGCGCGTGCTTCACCTCAACGTTCTCGGCACCATGCTCTCGGTGAAGTATTCCGCTGCGCACATGGTCGCGGCGGGTGGCGGTTCGTTCGTCGGCATGTCCTCGCTTGCCGGACACATTCCCCACCCCATGTTCGGCGCCTATTGCGTCTCGAAGGCGGGCATCGAAGAAATGATGCGCAATGCCGCTAATGAGTACGGCGAAACCAAGGTTCGATTCAACGCCATTCGCCCCGGTTTCATCTCCACCGAGATCATGGAAGGCATTCCGCGTGAATCCGCCGAGTACGACTCATACATCGTCAACACGCCGCTCAACGATGTTGGCGAACCTGAAGATGTCGCAAACCTCGCTGGCTTCCTCCTCAGTGATGAAGCTCGCTGGATCACCGGTACCACGATCAACGTCGACGGCGGTCATCACCTGCGTTCTGGTCCCGACTTCCGCTCGTTCATCGAGCCAGCAATCGGCCACGACGCAATGGTCGGTCGCATGTCGTGAAGCTCGGCCTGTATTTCGATCTGCGCAACCCTGCACCTTGGGCCCGTCCGTGGCCCGAGGTGTACGGGCGTGCACTCGATCTCGTCGTCGAAGCCGAACGTCTCGGAGCCGCATCGGTGTGGTTTTCCGAACACCATCTCTTTGCCGATGGTTACCTGCCCCAGCCGCTCACATTTGCTGCAGCGGCCGCAGCGCGCACCTCGCGTGTGCGCATCGGCACTGCGGTGCTTATCGCCGCGCTACGACCAGCTGCGTTGGTTGCTGAAGAAGCAGCCGTTATCGACCAAATCTCCGGCGGTCGTCTCGAACTCGGCATAGGCGCCGGCTACAGCGTTCCCGAATACGAGTTCTATAACGCCGACATCACAAAGCGATACGGGCTCACCGATGCCGCGGTTACCGAAATCCGTCGTTTGCTCGACGAGGGAATCGTCACTCCCCCCGCTGCGCAGAATCCATTTCCAATTTGGCTCGGCTACCAAGGTCCACAAGGAGCAAAGCGCGCTGGCCGTCTCGGCGTTGGCCTTCTCAGTCTCGACCGAGCACTTCTTGATCCCTACCGCGAAGGACTTGTCGAAGGCGGCCACGATCCAGCAACTGCACGCACCGGCGGAATGCTCGACATCATCGTCGCTGACGATCCGGAAGAAGCATTCGAGCGCATCCTCCCCCACTACGCCCATCAGTTGAACTCCTATCGAGCCGCTGCAGTTGCCGGTTCAGGTCGTGATGCTCCGAAGGAAATTACGGTCGAGAAACTGCGCGGTGGCGCGGCACAAAAAGGCCAGATCCCAGGTCTTCGAGTGCTTACTCCGACCGATGCAGTTGCAGCGATCCGCGAAGCAACTGAAGGTTCACCGGTCGAGCATGTGTATTTGTGGGCAAGTGTTGCGGGCATGCCCGACGAGATCGTCGAACGCCACGTCGAACTCACCTGCACGCAGGTTGCACCAAACCTCTAACCGCTGACGGACACTCAGTCAGTTTCGGGAAGCGGCGGCAACAGCCCAATGTGGCGGGCAATCTCTTGCGCCTCGTGGTAGCTGCCGTTCTTTTCGGTCGTTGCCCCCGTAGTCGCCAGCCACGTAATCGCAGCGCCAACAACCGACGGCTCGACACCGCGTGCGGCGATCTCGCCAAGTTCGGTGACCATCTTCGTACGTTCAGTCGCAACGAATCCTGGGTCAACCGTGAATGCAACGATTCCCTGATCGCCATATTCGAATGCCAATCGATCGGCCGAGCGATGAAAACCGGCCTTTGCCGCGCAATAGGCCAACTGAGGGCCACCTTGGCCAATAGGAAACTTCAACTTCCATTTCCCAGAGCCCGAACCGATGTTGATGACTACGCCACCGCCGCGAGAAACCATGTGTGCGACCTGTGGCTGGAGCAACAACAACTGTGCGGTGAGATCGCCCCACATCTGGTTCACGAGATCGTCTGGGTCGGTGTCGAGGAAATACTTCGGACCACCACCGGTGACATAGATCGCGTTGTTCACCACAACATCAAGATGACCAAGACCACTGATTGCAGACTCAACCGCAGGAACGAGCGCATCGCGATCAAGAAGATCAAGCGGAACCTGCACCGCTCGTTGACCGAGCGCTTCAATCGCTGCCGCTGTTGACGCCAAACTGCCCGGTAGCACTTTTCCGTCATCAGTTAGCGAAGACGGGTCACCATCAACCACCGTTCGGGCAGTGATGGCGACATCGAACCCTGCTTCTGCAAACGCGATAGCGGTGGCCCGGCCAATTCCCCGACTGGCGCCCGTGACAAGCGCGGTTCGCGATTCATTGCTCATTGGTCTTGGCTCCACAGCGACTGACCACGAGCTTCACGGAACAATCGGCGAGCATCGGGAAATGAATGGTTGTCGTGGTCTTCGCCCCAGGTTGTGATGCCGTCGAATGACCAACGAGTCAGACAATTAATTGTGTAGAGGTTCGGGTTGATCAGGAACCCAAGTGAGTTCGTGGTTTCACCACGAGCGTTGAACTCACGCCCGAGTTCGTCGACACCATCAATTTCGACGACCAATGGAAAGCCTTCGCCGTCACGTTCGATGACTCGACGTTCACCACCTTTCAACTTTGCCCACTCGCCATCACGCATATACGAACCGTGAATCGCGATTGCACCGGTGCCGAAGTCCATGGTGATCGCATGAAACGCGTGCGTGTCTGAGGCCGTGGCGTAGCTATAGCCACCGCGCATCATCGATCCACCATGGATACCTTGCCCAAACTGCGGACGAGGGCCCCACGAACGATCACGAAAGCCGTAGTCATCAACTGCAATGGTTTCGCCGTGCAACACAATCGTGCCCTGATAACGGCAGGGCTGGTCGACATGTGACTCACCCAACATGTTGGGGGCAACAATGCCGGTGACGATGAGGTCGACATGGATTTCGTTGCCACCGTCGGGATCGTCGTAGCGAACGCGCCACTTCTTTTGTGGCTCGAGACATTCGTAGCGAATGCCGTTGGCCAGTGTGAGATCAGTCAGCTTCTGATCAATCAGCGGAAGATGCCAGAACTGCTTGGCGTACACACAGGTTTCGGGCCGTTCGTTGCGCCCATCCCAAAAGAATGCACCGCCAGCAGCGACACCTTGATTCGTTTTGAAATATGGGTAGAGCTGCCCCGACAGGTTCCGTTCGGGAACCGCAAAGGTGAACCAACAGGTTTCAGTCCACTCGGGATCGTCGGATGTCGGCGGGTGAAACTCGTCGTCGGGATGCATCGCGATCAACTGAAGGCCAGGCCCGTGACCATTGCTGAGCTCAGACCGCTATCAACGTGCAAGTTCTCGCCATTGATGAATGCAGCAGCGTCGCTACCCATGAAGGCAAGCGAGGGAGCGATGTCGGATGCGACAGCCATACGACCATTGCCCTGGACGCCGACCGCCCAATCAATTGCGTCCTGACCCATCGACACTTTGAAATCAGCCATGAGCGGCGTATCGACTGGGGCGGGACAAATGCTATTGATGCGAACGCCATTGCGAATCGCCGAGAACGAACGACGCATTGTGTAGACCTGCATGCACATCTTCGAAAAGCCGTAGACGTCGTTCACGACCTCGGGATGTGTTTCACACCAATCAAGGAATTCGTCCCAGTCAGCAATTTCAAGAAGCGACGTGATCTCGGCGACCTGAGCGGGCCAACCATTCCCAGCCATCGACGCGGTGTAGACGATGGTTCCGCCCTTTGTGATTTGATCGAAGAGGCCATCGGTGAGTCGACGAGAGGCAGCGACGTTCACCGCCATGCAGGTGCGGACGCCAGCATTTGCTGCAACACCTGCGTTTGAGAACAGCACGTCGATCGGACCTTCGATCTGTGCGATCGCCGCATCAATTGACGCCGGATCAGCGAGGTTCGTTTCGATGAACGTGTCGCAACGGCCAGTTGGTGCCTTGATGTCGAGGATGGTGAGGTGTTCGACACCGAGTTCACCAAGCAACTCAGCGAGGGCGGCGCCAATACCGGTGGCTCCTCCGGTGAGAACGACGCGCTTGCCGGCATAACTGAACAGGTTTGTCATGGAATTGAGCCCCCAAGATGAAGGGCCGCCAACCGGCGGCCGGTCCTGCGAACCTACGAGTGGTCGGGAAAAGTGTCAACATCACCCGATGCAGATTCGTCGGCTTACTCCCGCCCTTGGAGCGGAGATCACAGGACTCGATCTCAGCGCCGATTTCGATAATGAGACCCTCAGCGCTGTGCACGATGCGCTCGTTGAGAACCAGGTCCTGGTCATCCCTGCTCCTGACCTCACTCCCGAACAGCACATGGCCCTCGGACGCCGAATTGGCGAGATCGAAATCCACGCGTTCTTCCCCAACCTTGGCCCCGGCCTTGAACATGTCAGCGTCCTCGATTCCGAGGAAGGCAACACCGCATCGATGTGGCATACCGACGAAACGTTCCTCCCCCATCCCCCGATGGGAACGCTCACTCATGCCAAGACGCTTCCCGAGGTAGGGGGCGACACGATGTTTGCCTCAACCACCGCCGCGTACAACGCGTTGTCACCGAACATGAAGCTGTATCTCGAAGGCCTTACTGCACTTCACGATCTCAGTCGCACGACGGAACTTCGGTATCGCTTCGGCGGAGCCACACCGCAGCACTACGCCGATGCCATCGCCCAGGATCGCCGCACCGCTCACCCCGTCGTTCGAGTCCATCCAGAAACTGGCGCTAAAGGTTTGTTCGTCAACCCGACCTACACCCGCCACATTGTCGGCCTGCCGCCCGAGGAAAGCGACGCCATCCTTGCGTTCCTCTTTCAGCATTCGATCAAGGAGCACTTCACCTATCGCCACCACTGGCGAGAAGGCGACCTGCTCATGTGGGACAACCGCTCCACCATGCACCGA
>CAIKHC010000413.1 GCA_903827085.1 uncultured Candidatus Nemicrothrix sp.
ACCCATATCCCCATGCCTGCGCAAACCCCACACAACGACGATTGGTGGGATCGAGTTGAAACGCATCGGCCGTCGACGGATTAAGCATGAGGAAATTCACCGTTGGCAGCGACGAATCCCAGACGCGAGTGAGCAGGTAGCGGTGCTTGCGATCAGCGGAGAAGGTCGCAGAAGCATCGCCCCATGCTCCTGATGACGATTCGGTGATGGTTGATTGAGCGATGACTCACACGGTATGCCCTCCCCGATGCACCCAGTCACCCAGTCACCAACAACCGCGGCCTCAGCCTCGGGAAGACCTGCGCTTCGACTCGTTCCGGCACGCTTGACCGACTCCACCCCTTGGGCGAATGCACAGTGAATTCCGCCTGTTCGGAAAGCTCCATGCGATAGCCCGGTTTATGGAACTCCCGGTGATGCGTGCCACAGAGCAACACCATTCGATCGACATCGGTTCGGCCACCGTTGATCCAATGATCAAGATGATGGACATCGCAATGTTTGGGTTTTGTTCGACATCCCGGCGCTCGACAATGTCGGTCGCGAGCCACAATTGCTCTTCGTTGTGCCGCAGTAGCGGTTCGGACTTCCCGACCCAGGTTCAACAACTTGGAACCTGCCATGAGCACACGCTGCACCACAGAATCGCAGGTGAGCGTTGCCACCGCAGTTGCATCGAGTTCGGAACCGTCGGAAGTCACCGCATCGCCATGACGGTGTAGTGCGTCGGCAAACCAGGATCGTTCAGCCGCTGACCAGCCTCGGGTCTCGGCAGCACGTTCAAGACCAGCTTTTGAGCGCACGCCCTGACCTCGCAAAGCTGATGCACGCAACTCCGCAATGTCGACCACAAGCGAAACGTGCGGAACAAATCGACCCGACTCGCCAGCACCTTCACGATGAGAGAGTGCGAACTTGCACACTTCTACCAATGCGTCGGCGTTGCGCTTGCCCAGTGAGCGCGGCTCGCCGATGAACTCGCCGTTCGCGTCAATCTGGTCAGGAACATCGAACACTCGCAACGCAGCTTCAACAATGGCCGCCTCGGTCCGATTCAGCTGACCCTGCACCGCTACTCGACCGTCGAACAATGAATCGAGGTAGACGCCCGATGGTCGCTCGGAAAAGTCTTCAGGGCCATCTGCTGCTTCGGCGCACCTCACCCACTGACGCATCGCGACTTCTGTTTGTGCAACATCGAGCGGCGCCAGCACACGCACGACCTCGGGAGCTTGCGCTGCAAACTCATTAACAAATCGAGCTGGCACCGATGCAACGACAACGTCGACTTGCGCCCCACTCAATTCACCAGACTTCCATCCCTCGAGAACTTCGGGCCAAGACTCGAGCCGATCGGCTCGGCGAGCGATGCGTGTTGCGTCGCGCCGAGACAAACTGCATGCGTCGACGAGCCATGCGCGCAATGAACCAGCGCCTTCGTCGCGCCATAGCTGTTGTTGATCGAACCGAATTTCGGCTTCGACCGTAAGCGCAGAGAGTTGATCGATCTGCATCCGTAGGCTCTTCAACACTTGAGCATCGGCGGGGACCCCCGACGCGCCCATCGAGACAACCGCACTCGACAATTGGGCGAACGCGACATCGAACGAGACGAACCCCGACGCCACGAGTCCCGATCCAGCCAACCCCGGCGCGGCCAACCCCGACGCAGCCAACCCCGACGCAGCCAACCCCGGCGCGAGCGCAGGCACAACTGGCCCGCACACAACAGCGACACCGCCGCGCTCACTTAAGGTCTCCTTAGAAGTCTCGAACATGTGTTCGATACTACGGATGCAGAGTGTCGCCGTGAATAGGCCATTCGGATCATTCCCGTCCACGAACACAACCGCTCAGATCCGCCGCCACCGCCTCCCCGACTCCCCGCCCGACCCGTCACGCCAACACACGCGTCGCTACCGTCCCCGCCATGCCTTTGCCCACCTTCACACCATCGCCCAGCGGAGATTGGTCACCCAACCTGCCCGGCCTCGACCGACTGCGTTTGCACTGGGTCGTGCTCGTGCAGCTCGTTGTCACGGTGTTGATGGTCGGCATGATCTGGACGGTGCAGGTCGTCCACTACGACCTCTTTCCGCTCGTCGGCGCCGACTCGTGGGATGCCTACGAACACGCTCATGTCGACCGAATCGGCAAAGTGCTCTTCGGGCCGTGGCTGATCGAAGGGCTCTGCGTGCTCGTACTGCTGCTCGCTCACCCGAAACGTCTTCGTATCGCAGCGATCATCAGCGCATTCCTGATGCTGTTCATCCTCATCGATACAGCGGCGTTCTCGGCGCCAGCGCACGGCGTGTTGCTCGACCGCTGGGACCAGCAGACCTATGACGAATTGATGATTGTGAATCTCATCCGGGCATGGCTGTGGACGGCGAAGGGCGCCGTTGCTGTGTGGATGATGGTCGAGGTCATGCGTGTGGCCTTGCGCAGAGGGCCGAACGCCGCAACGCCGATGCCGTCGTAATTGTTAGCAACGTTCACACGCTTGATGACAGCGACCCGACTTCTGACTGCTTCACCACTCGACACACGGGCTGTTCCGCGATATCAGCGTGCAACCAGCGGAAGAACATGACGCCGACACGATGGCCGCTGGAATCAAGCCAATTCGGTAGGCCTGGGTCGCCGTCGGAAACCACGATGCGAACCGACCCGTCAGCAGTCACAACAGCCTCGCGGTTGTTGATGTTCGATTGACGATCGGGGAAGCACTGATACCAGCGATCGCACAACTGCAATGCCCAATAGTTGGTTGTGGGTGGAACGAAGTCGACAACCACAACTTCGTCCTCGGCCACCTTCCACCACGTGAAGGAATAGATGACGTCGGGGTTGGGAATCGCAGCAACGATGTCGTCGCAGGTCTGGCGCACAAACATATTGGGAAACGAGCGTCGCTCGGGCGTCCATAACTGGTTGAGCTGCGCGTTCCATCGAAGCGACTTTGCTGCGTTCGAAACCCGTGCCGACATTTCCGCGCTTCCCATACGCCGAGACGCACCAGCATCTGTGGCTGCTTCAACCACACCCGCATCAACTCGCGCAATCGACCACAAGCCACGCGACTGCTCACCACGATTATGGAAGTACTGACGAACAATGACGCGCGCCGCCTCGGGATGACTGAACTCCCAAACAAATGTGCCGTCTGCAGCGATGATGTCGTCGACATCGACCGATGCAACAACTGCTGACGCACCGCCGGCACCAGCGCCCGCGTACACCGTGATGCCGACATAGGTCGCTTCACCGCGCTCGCCGGAAATCGAGTACAGCGAGTCGGGCCGAACTGCGGCGACGTCGTAATCAATATCGGGGCCTGCAGCACCGACGAATCGCACACCATCGAGCATCGTGAGAAACGAAGGCCGATCCGGATCAAGCGTGAGCGTGGAACTCTGCGTCACCGCAGTGAGCATGCGCATCACATACAAGTTGCCGTCAGCGCGTTCACGATCGTTCAAAGGATCGGGATCGTCCTCGATTCGCGACACCGCGAACTCGAGTGCATCCGACATTTCCTGCCATGGATCCTCGGTCGACATGGGGACACAGTAGGTCCCACATGCGACCGAGGATTCCAGGAAAATCAGCTGTTGGCCGGTTCCTCTTCAGCAGTGCGGAGCTTTGCCACTGCAAGAATTGCAAGGCCATACACCGGCTTGGCCAGAAGATCGGCAACCGAGTATCCGACCTGACGAACCGTTTCGGCCATACCGCTCGATTCACCGAACAGGATCGGGAACAGATAGGCGATGGGGTAAACCAACCACGCCACAAGCAACAGGATCGCCGCCAAGCGAATGCCCTTGGCAACTCTGGCAGATTCGCGAGTAGCAGACGCCTTCATCTCGCCGGCCACGGTGACCAGGATGTAGACGAATGGGATCATCGCCAACACCCAGAAGATCCACTTGGTGCTGTCGCTGGTCGAAACCTCACCTGGGTAACCCAGGGCGATCATCGCAATGGCCGCGATGACCAGTTTGATGGCGAGCGGACGACGCTTTTCCGACGTGATACCAAGCACGATGAGCAGTTCGATGAGCAACAACGGAACCGTGAGCAGCCAATCGGCGTAGCGGTAACCCTCGTTGAACTCGCCGTCGGCCCAGCCGGTGAAGATGCGGAAGTAGTGGTACCCCGCTACTGCCACAACAACGGCTGAAACGACAACAGCGCTGCGGTACTTCTTCGATACCTGTGAGACGTTAAAGGCAAAATAAATAAACGCACCGAACATCGACGCGACAACCAATGAAAATACGTTGTAAACGAGTAGATACTCGTTTCCTGTCAGAGTCACTTCACCCAAGACACCCTCCCTTGTCAGGGCCAGTGCGCTTCTGCGCCCAGCCAGTGAGCTGGGGCCACCCGATGTGGCACAGCGGACAGATAATAAAGCCATCCCGATTGTTCATGGCGGATCAGGACGTGAAGAACCCGAGAGAGACGTCCCTGTGCTGAGTCCCCACGGAAGAACTCAGAGCAGGGGTAGTATTGGGAACAAGAATCGACCGCTAAATGAACGGATATTCCTCCAATGAAGCCAGACACCATTTTGAAGGGCTGCCTCATTGCGGCAGCGATGATCAGCCTTGTGCTGAGCATCGTCATCTACTTCGGCGCCGGCGACGATGAACTCGGACGCCTCAACGGCATTTACGTCGGAGTTTGGGTGCCATCGATCCTTTCGCTCGGTGCGCTCCTGCTCGTGGCACGAAAGACCGATTCATGACCGAGATCGGGCTTTTCATCGCCGGTGGCCTCGTCACCCTTGTCGTCTTCATTGGGCTGTTGCTCTACGGGATGATGTCGTTCAGTCAATGGTCGAAGAACGATCGCGAAGCAACCGCCGACTGATCCGTCTTCGTGTCAAGGAGTCTCTTGGCTCCTCGACACCGCATATGTGAACCAGGTGCACCCGACTCGGCGGTTGTCATTTGTGGACAATGAGCTCCACCAGCCCGATTGTTGACCTAACTGCTTATTGATATTCTCCTGCGAAGAACAGAGGCCCAGGCGGGCCTGAACCAAAAGGGCTTCTCGTGAGAAAAATCTTTGGATTGTTCGCTGTTGCTGCGCTTTCAATCGGGTTGATCGCCGTCGCTGACCGCGCCTCGGCCTACGTCGAGTCGGCGGCAGTCGTGCCAAGTCCGAACGTCGGCAGTGACAGCAATGACCTCTCCTCTGTTTCTTGCATCTCCACCACCTCATGCGTCGCTGTAGGTGGCTCATTCGACAACACCAATCTCGACGCCTTGGCGATGGCCTGGGATGGCACTGCGTGGACAATTCTGTCCACCCCATCCGTAGCATCCTCGGACGACTCGCTCATGTCGGTATCTTGCTCTTCACCCACTTCGTGTGTCGCTGTCGGCATCTACAGCAACGCTGGCACCGAGCAATCGTTGGCGATGTCATGGGATGGAAGTGCGTGGACGACTGCAGTCGTGCCGAGTGTCGGCGCCAATGACAATTTCCTTGAGTCCGTTTCATGCGTTTCAGCGACCTTCTGCGTTGCCGTCGGGGCCTCCTTTGATGGCGCGAAGTATCAGACTCTCGTCGCAACGTGGAATGGCAGTGCGTGGGCGATTGCCGTGAGCCCCAACGAGGGGCCTGACTCCAACCTCCTCACATCAGTGAGCTGCACGTCGGCAACGTCGTGCACCGCTGTTGGCGATTATTACGACGGCCCATACCAGACAGACATCAAGACATTGGCAATGACATGGGACGGCACGCTATGGACGATCGTTCCCACACCGAACAACAATCCCGGGACAGACTCAAACCGCCTTTTGTCGGTTTCTTGCGTGTCTCCAACATCCTGCTTTGCGATCGGCACAACAACCTCTGAAACATTGGCAATGACATGGAACGGCACGACTTGGACAATCCTCCTGAGCCCTAACCCCGCTGCTGAGAACTATTTGGAGTCGGTTTCGTGCGTGTCGAGCACTGAATGTGTTGTTGTTGGAGTGGGCGTTGACAACACGAATGTGGGATCGCCACTCGTGCTGACTTGGAACGGAACGATTTGGACGGAGCTCAGCGTTGCGGATGTCGGCACTGAGGACGACATGCTTTCCGGCGTTTCTTGCGCCGCCAGTTATTCATGCATGGCCGTCGGGTACTCCGCGACAAACGGCCAGGATCAGACGTTGGCCGTGTCGCTTACTGGCCCCGTCCCGCCGTCCCCGGATCCCGTGGCTCCATCGTTCACTGGCTGAGCCATACTTCGCTTCGGTCATGGCTTCGGTGAATGAACCGCTTGGCTCCTTGCCACCATCCATGCCAACCAGATGAACACGAACTGAAACGGCAGACGCGCCCACGACACCGTGCGTTCGCCGAAGTTTCGATCGCGCCAGTCCCACACCATGTAGAGATTCGCTGGGTACACCGCGATCAAAACCACAATGGCAGCGAGTGCACCGATGCGCCGGGTGCGGCGAATGATCAGCAGAGGTCCGACCAAAAGTTCGGCAACACCGCTGGCGTAGGTCCAGAAACGCTCGGACGGCCCCAGCCACGGCGGAACAATGGCGTCGAAGAAACTTGGGTTGACGAAATGCATGACGCCAGCAACGGTCATGAACACGCCGAGAGCGATTGCTATGGGCCCCCACACCGGAGAGTAGGCAACGTCATGCCCCTCAACCGACTTGGGTTTCCTGCGAATCGAACCGATCGGACGATGTGAATCAGCAGCATCGCTGGCCATAGGGCAAGCGTAGAGCCGACCCTGAAAGATTGTCCGACCAGGGAGAGATTTCCCTGAGGAATCGGGCCCCCTCTCCCGGCACCACTACATTGCAGAACGTGACAACCACAGAACGAATTCCTGCGGTCGAGGGGTGGTTCACCACCTCCGAGCCCTACACCCTCATTGGCGCCAAATGCACTGCGTGCGGAACCGTTGTGTTCCCGCCCCGGTCTGGCTCTTGCCCCAGTCCTGACTGCGATGGCACCGACCTCGAGCCCACTCCCCTCTCCCGCAAGGGAAAGGTGTGGTCCTACACCGAGAACCATTACGCACCGCCGCCCCCCTACGTGGCCGCCGACCCGTTCGAGCCCTATGCGCTTGCGGCAGTCGAACTCGAAGCCGAGGGCATCGTGATTCTTGGGCAGGTTGCGAAGGGCGTCATGGCCGCTGACCTTTCTATTGGTCAGGAAGTCGAAGTCGATCTGCAGGTGCTGTACCGCGACGACGAAGGTGTCGACCACTGGATCTGGACATGGGCACCTTCCGCCCCGAAAGGCGCGAAGTAATGGCAACTGAACGTGATCTCGTCGTCCTCGGTGCAGGCATGCACCCATGGGGCAAGTGGGGAAAGAACTTCGTCGACTACGGACTCGTTGCCGCCAAGGCTGCACTTGCCGATGCCGACGTTGCCTGGCGCGACATTGAATTCGTCGCCGGTGCCGACACCATTCGTAACGGCTATCCCGGCTTTGTTGCTGGCTCCACGTTCTCCCAGGCAATGGGCTGGACAGGCGCACAGATTTCTTCTTCGTACGCCGCGTGCGCTTCAGGCGCACAAGCAATGCAGTCAGCACGCGCGCAGATCCTTGCGGGCTTTGCCGATGTCGCCATGGTGATTGGCGCTGACACCACGCCGAAGGGTTTCTTCGCTCCGGTAGGCGGCGAGCGCAAAGAGGATCCCGATTGGCAGCGTTTCCACCTGCTTGGCGCAACCAACCCGGCATTCTTTGCATTGAATGCGCGCCGTCGCATCGACGTGTTCGGCGACACTGTCGAAGACTTCGCCATGGTGAAGGTCAAGAACTCCAAGGCTGGCGTTGCCAACCCCTATGCGCGTTTCCGCAAAGAGTTCACGCTTGACGATTTCGCCGGATCGCCGATCGTTTCGGATCCGCTGCGACTTCTCGACATTTGTGCAACCTCCGACGGTGCAGCTGCAGTCATCATCTGCACGCCTGAGTACGCCATGAAGAAGCTCGGAACACTTGAAGGCACCGTGCGTATTCGTGCAGTGGCCAACACCACGCCGACCTACCCGCAGGTTCGCCTTGAACTTCCCGACATCGCCACCGACTCCAACGCAGTTGTGCAAGCACCGGCGCTTGGTTTCAAAGATTCGATTGCGCATAACGCGTACGAACAAGCCGGACTTGGTCCGGAAGATGTTTCGTGTGCAGAGGTCTACGACCTTTCCACCGCGCTCGAACTCGACTGGTACGAGAACCTCGGATTCTGCGCCGAAGGTGAAGGTGCACGACTTGTGCGTGACGGCGTCACCGCACTCGGTGGTTCGAAGCCGGTCAATGCATCGGGCGGTCTCGCCTCATTCGGCGAAGCCATTCCCGCACAAGCCATTGCTCAGGTGTGTGAACTTACGTGGCAGTTGCAAGGACGCAGCGATGGCCATCAGGTCGAAAACGCCAAGGTTGGACTTGCTATTAATCAAGGCCTGTTCGGCCATGGTTCCTGCACGATCCTGTCGGTCTGAGCCCAGCATTGTCTCGCCGATAACCTCGACGTAACCGTTCTGATCACAATTAACTCCGAGGAGTCCCCTATGGCTGAGGCCTACATCATCGATGCCGTTCGCACCCCAGTTGGTCGTCGTGGCGGCGGTTTGTCCGATGTGC
>CAIKHC010000414.1 GCA_903827085.1 uncultured Candidatus Nemicrothrix sp.
AATCTCAGGATCAACGCCACGTTCGAATCGAGCTGACGCTTCCGAGCGAAGGCCCATGAACTTTGATGAACGAGCGATGGCCATCGGCTGCCACCAGGCGCACTCGAGCAGCACCGCGGTGGTTGTCTCTGAAATTTCCGTGGATGCTCCACCCATGACACCGGCGATACCGATTGCGGTATCGGTCGAATCGGTGATGACTCCATCGCGACCACCGGTGAGCGTGCGTTCGATGCCATCGAGCGTCGTAATGGTTTCACTGTCTCGCGCCCACCGAACTCGGAGGGCTCCGTTCGGAACCTTGGCCAAGTCGTAGGTGTGATTGGGCTGACCCAGTTCAAGCATCACGTAGTTCGATGCGTCGACCACATTGTTAATCGGGCGCATACCCAGCGCTGTGAGGCGATCAGCGATCCAACGGGGCGATGGTTCGACGTTGATGCCCTCGAGTACTCGAACGTGGAACAAACCGCAGAGATCGGTGTCGATGATGTCGACCGATGTCATCGATGCCGCATTGCCAGCGACCTCTTCAACCGTTGGTTCGGGAATCGCGAATGGCAACCCGAGTCGAGCGGCAAGGTCGCGCGCAACACCAGCAACCGACATTGCATCAGGGCGATTGGGATTGATTTCAAGGTCAAACAAAACATCGGGAGTGATCCCAAGCACATCGACGATTGGACTGCCGAGAGCAAGTGCTGGATCGAGGATGTAAATGCCGGAGTGGTCCTCGCCGAGTGCGAGTTCGCGCCCCGAGCAAAGCATTCCGTTCGACCATTCGCCGCGCATCTTGCGCCGAGCAATTTCCATGCCGTCGGGCATTGTGGTGCCGAGCGTGGCAAGCGGTACGACATCGCCAACCGTGAGGTTGGTTGCCCCGCAACAGATCTGCAGAGCTACACCGTCGCCAAGATCGACATCAACAAGTTGAATCTTGTCGGCGTCGGGATGCTTGCGGAGTTCAAGCACCTTGGCCGTGACGATGCCGTCGAGCCCTTCGCCAATGCGTTCGATTGATTCAACTGCCATGCCGAGATCGCTCATGACATCGCCAAGAGCCACGGGATCGTCACTAGGGAATGGAGCGAACTCCTGCAACCAAGAGAGAAGAACCTTCATGATGGGAACTGCTCCAGGAATCGGACATCGCCGGTGTACATCTCGCGGATGTCGTCAACACCGTGACGCATCAGCGCAAGTCGATCAAGACCAAACCCGAACGCGAATCCTGACCACTCTTCGGGATCGAGTCCGACGTTGGTGAGCACAGTGGGATGCACCATTCCGCAGCCGCCAAGTTCGAGCCAACCGGTCTGGCCACACGTGCGGCAACCATTTCCTTCGCAGAAGACGCAGTTGATGTCGTATTCCGCAGACGGTTCAGTGAATGGGAAATACGAGGGACGCAGACGCGAGTGAATTGAGCCGCCGAAGTACGCACTCGTGAACGCCTCGAGCGTGCCGGCCAAATCAGCAAAGGAAATGTTGCGGTCGACAACAAGACCTTCGATCTGATGGAACACAGGCATGTGTGATGCGTCGGCGGTATCGCGTCGGTAGACACGACCGGGCATGACCGCGTAGATCGGCGGTTCGCCGTCGGTCATCACGCGGATCTGGACCGGAGAGGTGTGTGTGCGCAACAGAACAGTTTCGGGATCGCCGAGATCGACATAGAGCGTGTCCCACATGCCGCGCGCTGGATGCGCTGCAGGAATGTTGAGTGCCTCGAAGTTGTACCAATCGGTTTCGACTTCCGGACCTTCAGCAACGGTGAAGCCCATGCCGATAAAAACATCGACGAGTCGGTCCCAGGTTTGTGTGACCAAATGCAGCGAACCGCGCTCGGGCAGTTCGAGTAATTCGGTGAGATCAAGACGCTCGGCAGCAACAGTCGCTGCACGTTCCACCGCTTCGAGTTCAGAGCGACGCGAACCCAACGCTGCCTCTAGCGCTTCACGTGCGTCGTTTAACGCAGCGCCGGCAACTTTGCGGCCTTCGGGATCGAGCCCACCCATGCCCTTCTTGAGTGCGGTGAGTTCGCCCTTCTTCCCGAGAAGATCGGCTTCCACCGTGCGCAACTCGTCGACGGTTGTCGCAGCGGCGATCCGAGCGGGCGCATCAGCCCCGATTCGTTTGATGTCGTCAATCATCGGAGCGAAAGCCTTGTAGCCACGGGTCGATGGGTCCAATTCATTTTGAGAGCAGTCATGCATTCCGGCGCTGGCGCGCTACCTCGAAGAGTACGACGGCACCGGCCATCGCAGCGTTTATCGATTCGACCGCTGACTGCATTGGGATCGTGATCGTGGCCGAGCATGCGGCGATGACCTCTGAAGCGAGGCCGTGAGCCTCCGAGCCAATGAGAATCGCGACAGGGACGGAAAGGTCCGTGGCCTCGGGTGCTGCTCCCCCATCGACCACAGTGGCCACAAGCGTGCGCCCGGTCGATCGGAGCTCATCAAGAACGGTGGAAACCTCAGCATCTTCAGAAACGGGAAGGCGAACGATCGAACCGGCCGCGGCTCGAACCGCCTTAGGCCCGAATGGATCGGTTGAGGAACCTGCGAACACCACGCCAGCGCAACCCGCAGCCTCGGCAGCACGAACCAACGTGCCCGCATTACCCGGATCGGAAATGTCGACGAGCACAAGAACTGGACCATCGAGATCGGCGACTGAGCGAACCGGAACCACGGACCGAATCGCTAGCGCGAGCACACCCTGCGGCGTAGCGGTATCGCTGACTGACGCAAAGACCGATGAGGTCAGACCCCAAACCGGCACACCAGCGGCGTCGGCATCACGCACCACCGACCGCAACGGCGAGCGATCGTCGACCTGGGCCCATTGATCAAGATCGACATAGAGCTCGTCGAGATCAGCGCCGGCAGCGAGGAGTTCCGCAATTGGAACCGGCCCTTCGATGACAAACCGACCAGCCTCAAGACGCGCCTTACGGCGCCCCGAGAGGCGCCGTAAGGAAGCAATTCTTGGATTACTCGCCGAAAGCGGCGTCGGTTCGACGACCACCGGGGCGAAGAATGATTCAGGCGCTGGTCGCAGCAGCAGATGCTGCCTCGACCAGAGCGGTGAACGCCGCCGGATCGGTGACGGCGAGATCGGCAAGAACCTTGCGGTCGACCTCGATACCTGCGTCCTTCAGACCAGCAATGAAGCGGCTGTAGGTCGTGCCGTTAAGGCGGCATGCGGCGTTGATGCGCTGGATCCAGAGCTGACGGAAGTCGCCCTTGCGTGCGCGACGATCGCGGAACGCGTACTGGAGCGAGTGCATGACCTGCTCGTTGGCGGCGCGGTAGGAACGGCTCTTATTGCCGTAGTACCCCTTGGCACGCTCGAGGGTCTGTTTACGGTGCTTCTTGCTGGCGACAGCGCGCTTGACTCTTGCCATCGGTGTCTCCTATTCGTGAGAGATTCAGT
Organism: uncultured Candidatus Nemicrothrix sp.; assembly: GCA_903827085.1. Taxonomy (GTDB): domain Bacteria; phylum Actinomycetota; class Acidimicrobiia; order Acidimicrobiales; family Acidimicrobilacustridaceae; genus Acidimicrobilacustris; species Acidimicrobilacustris europaeus. The sequence continues at coordinate 3,445 of CAIKHC010000414.1, forward strand.
AAAGGATCGGAAATCGGGTGGAGTCAGATGCCGAGCTGGCGTCGGACACGGGCGGCATCGCCGGGAGCAAGCACATGGTCGCCCTCGAGATGACGCTTCGTCTTCGGTGACTTCTTTTCAAGGATGTGGTTCAGCCCAGCCTTGCGGCGGGTGATCTTGCCAGAGCCAGTGATCTTGAAACGCTTCTTGGCTCCGCTGTGGGTCTTCATTTTCGGCATAACTGCCTCCTGCTGTGATCCGCTAAGGGCGGGTGGGTATCAGGCCTCGTCGACGGCGAT
>CAIKHC010000415.1 GCA_903827085.1 uncultured Candidatus Nemicrothrix sp.
GCGCGTTCTCAGCCGAATCATTGTCATCGTTGCTGCCTTCACGTTGTTTACGGGAACAATCGTGACTGGCACCGGCCCACACGGTGGCGACGAAACAGTTCCCCGACTTTCCTTCGATATCGGAAGTGTTGCCCGATTACACAGCGTCACCGTTTGGGTGTTTCTTGCACTCACCATCGCAGCACTGTTTGCACTCCATAGATCTGGCGCGCCAGTGAACGTTGATCGGCGTGCGAAATATCTCGTTGCAGCGATCCTTGTTCAGGGGACGATTGGTTACGTTCAGTACTTCAACGGAGTACCACCCAGCCTTGTAATTGTTCATATTTTGGGCAGCGTCATTGTGTGGATTTCTGCTTTGGCATTTGACCTTTCTCTCGTTGCGCGTCCAGTTGAGTCCGACTCGGCTGAATCGCTCTCGACGACGTCATGACTCAACCAAAAGCTGCCGATGTTGCACCAGTTGAAATTGATGAACCATCGATAGAGACAAATCTCGACATTGATCGACCGTGGATCGTTCTCGTGTGGAACGACCCAATCAATCTGATGTCGTACGTGACCTACGTCTTGCAGAAAGTTTTTGGTTACAGCCGCGAAAAAGCAGAGTCGCTGATGCTTGATGTTCATGAGAAAGGTCGCGCTGTCGTTTCGAATGGTTCGAAAGAAAAAGCAGAGCTTGATGTTTTCCGTCTGCACGAACATGGTCTTTGGGCCACGATGCAGCAGGACTGACATGGCCTTCGGATTCAAGCGCACCATTCAAAGCAAAGGGCCAGACCGATTCATCATCAACCTGCGAGAAGACTTACGCGAAGTCATCGCCGCCGTTTGCGACGACATTCTTGGTGCACTCGATGATGAAGACGCTCCCAACCGAGATCCGATGCTTCGTCGCGTCTTCCCCGTTGCCCATGCCTCCGATGAGTCGGTGAACGAGGCCTATCGCGACCTTGTCCATAGCGACCTCCTCCGGACCCGACGCGAAGCGCTTGAGAAGGTGTCGGCCACGGCAAACGATGCCGAGCTCGATCGGGCGACTCTCGAGGCCTGGATGATCGGGCTCAATACCGTCCGGCTTGTTCTCGGCACCCGCCTCGATGTGAGCGAGGACGGGTTCCCACAGTTGGAGCCCGACGATCCGGAACTCCCTGCATGGGCGCTCTATGAGTTCCTCGGAGTGTTCGTGGGCATGGTCGTCGACGCTCTCGCTCGCACGGCCTGATCCGGGCGCGGCCCAGCATTGGGGACCACGCTGGGGGTGCTGCTATGGTCTGCAGGCCCTAGCGGCGCAAGAGCCCCCATCGTCCAGCGGCCTAGGACGCCTGCCTTTCACGCAGGTAACACGGGTTCGAATCCCGTTGGGGGTACGCAGCAGTTTCTGGTCCCGTGGTGCAGTTTGGAGTGCACGCCGGCCTGTCAAGCCGGAGGTCGCGGGTTCAAATCCCGTCGGGACCGCCAACTGCCGCACCGGTTCGCCGGGGCGTCAGGGACGGAGACATCGTCTCCACGGTCGGGTAGCTCAGTTGGCAGAGCGGCCGCCTGAAAAGCGGTAGGTCACCGGATCGACGCCGGTCCCGACCACAGTGAAAAGGCCCGGGCTCTGCGCCCGGGCCTTTTGCATTCCGTTCTCGTGATGGTCTTCAGCGAGGTGGCTGCACTGCAAGGAACGACCAGATTGCACGGCTTGCATCGAGTCCCTCATAGGGGATGCCGACGAGACTGCGAGCTGCGGGTGCCGCGTCGTCATGACCCATCCACGCATGGGACGCACCCTTGACAGTCACGAATCGAATCGAACGCTGCTCAGAACACGCACTCCAAGTGCGAGCCACAACATCGGAGTTTGTTGGATCAAGTGTGTCCGTCGGACCTTCGCCGCATTGATCAAACGTCGCAAATGCAAGCGGAGCAGCACGGGGTGAGGGGAACACCACTCCAGAGACGCCCGAGCCTTTTCCTCCATCGACTGGGATGTTGGTATCGGCGAGGCCATGAACGTGAAACACACTCACTGGTCGCGCCGGTTCACAAGGGACCCCAATCGCTCCTGACTGCACACCGATTGCCGCTATCCGATCACTGAGCTCACAAGCGAGCCGATAGGAGAAGATCGCGCCGTTCGAATGACCGGAAGCAAAGACTCGGCCGGTGTCGACTGGCTGTGTGCGCTCTAACTCGTCGAGCAAGAGTCGGATGAACTCAACGTCATCGACGTCACGTTCAACTGCTGCCCCACAACAGACGCCTCCGTTCCAGACCAGTTGAAGTTCGTTCGAACCGCGCGCGCTCGTTCCGTCTGGGTAGGCGACAACAAACCCATTGGATTCAGCCAAGCCGTTGTAGCCACTGTTGCCTTCGAAGCCGCGGCCACGACCTCCTCCACCATGAAACGCGAGAAGGAGTGGTACCCGAGTTCCTGCTGGCAATGTCGATGGCACATAGACCCGATAGGTACGAGTTCGACCATCAGGTGTGCGCAACGAACCTTCAGAAACGGTTCCTGCAGGAACAACTGCAGCGGCAGTATTTGCATACGGCTCGTAGACCGAGCTTTGCGTTGTTGTCGTCGTTGAAGGTGATGACGAAGTCGTCGTTGACACCTGAGATGAGTGACTTTGCGAACATCCCAGCAGAAAGACACTCAGCCCAAGCGCGAACGCTTGAAGACGTCGATTCACCGAGCGAAGGCGTCCTTCAAAGCTGACGCCACCTGATCCTGAGCTTCAGAAGCAACGTCGATTGCCGCGTCCATCGAGAAGAACCCGTGGAACATGCCTTCATATTCGACAAGGTCGACGTCGACGCCTGCTTCAACCAACTTGGCGGCATAAGCGTTGCCCTGATCGCGAAGCGGATCGAATCCGGCAGTGACAACAACCGCAGGCGGTGCACCAGCGAGGTCCGAAAGGATCGGCGAGTAACGAGGATCACTGAGGTCTTCCACCGTGACGGTGTAGTGCTCGTGGAACCAATCCATGGCGTTGCGGGTGAGCATGTAGCCCTCAGCGTTGTCTGTCATCGACGGACGATCACAGGTTCCATCGGTGACCGGATACAACAGTGCCTGCTGAATAACTTCGACGTGCTCATGATCGCGAGAGATGTTGGCGACAACAGCGGCGAGGTTGCCACCGGCGCTATCTCCGGCAACGGCGAGACGTGAGGTGTCGACGTTGAGTTCATCGCCATGGGTTGCAACCCATTCGGTTGCTGCCCACGCATCGTCGATTGCTGCGGGGAACTTGGCCTCGGGAGCGAGGCGATAATCGACCGCAACGACGACGCACTCAGCCTTCGACGCAATCGTGCGACAGCAATGGTCGTGCGATTCGAGATCACCAATGACCCAACCGCCGCCGTGGAAGAACACCGTCACGGGAAGGCCAGCGTCGTTACTTGGTCGATAGATGCGAACAGGAATGTCGCCACCAGGACCAGGAATGGTGCGATCGGTGATACTCGCCAATTCAATCGGGCTCGGCATAGCCGTCATGCCCATGCGCTCACGCAGTTCTTCTGGGGTTGCCCCTTCGAACGTAAAGCCGGAATCGGCCATGAGATCGAGAATGAACTTTGCCTGCGGATCAAGTGCCACGTGAGTTCCCCCTAGAAGTGGTGTGGGGCCCAACTGTGGCACAGCCAACCAACGGTCGTCCTGCGAAACGAACGGAGATCGCGGTTTAGAGACCGAGAGCGGCGGGAACCTCGGCGTGGTCATCAATGACAACATCGCCTTCTGGTCCGTGATCAGGATCGTCGTCGGTCACACCTCGGTAGCGCAACGCCAACATTCCCATTGCCTTCGCACCGGCGATATCGGTGCGACGAAGATCGCCGATATGGGCTGCACGAGTTGGATCAATCCCCCCTAAGCCCGCGAGAGCATGATCGAAGATCGCGGCGTTTGGTTTGTACACGCCGACTTCATCCGAGAACGACCAGTGATCAAAGAGCTGCAAGATGCCGTGAGCTTCGAGATAGTCACGCAGAACTGGCGATGGCGTGAGACCAACATCGCACACGATGCCCACGCGAAGTCCGGCATCTTTCAGCACTCGCAAGGTCGATTCCAAGTTATCGGTGAGATCAAGTTTCATCGTGCGCGGCGCCGAGAGGTACGCGTCGATCACACGAATGCGTACCTGCTCGTCGTCGGTATGACCGAGAACATCGAGCACTGTTTCGGCGGCGTGAAGACCAGTGAATTGCTCGCCAAGTCCCCATGACGCGTCGAAGCGCTTCCAAGCCTCATCAAAAGACGCGTCAATCTCATCGTGATCTGCTGGTAGTCCGTGAGATGCAAGAACCTCTGCGATCGCGAGACGCCGCTGCACACGGGTTGCGGCGGTATCGGCCCGAACGAGCGTGTCCCAGAAATCGAATGTGATCGCGTCGAACCGCGACACGTTGTTCAGCGCTTTCGGATGACACCGTCGCGCACTGCAGCCTCAGCGGCGGCAGCAGCAACGAGCGGCGCAATGCGCTTATCGAACACCGAAGGAATGACGTGATCGGGAGCGAGATCTTCGGCGCTCACCGCGTTTGCAATGGCATACGCCGCAGCAACCTTCATGTTTTCGGTGATCTGCGTTGCGCCGGCATCGAGTGCGCCACGGAAAATCCCGGGGAACGCAAGCACGTTGTTGATCTGATTCGGGAAATCGCTTCGGCCCGTTGCCATAACCGCAACACAGCCTTCGGCTTCTTCCGGACGGATCTCGGGGTCGGGATTCGCCATGGCGAACACAATCGGATCCTTCGCCATGGTGAGAACGTCCTGGCGATTGATGAGGTTCGGCCCACTCACACCGATGAACACATCGGAGCCCGGCATGATGTCGGCTAAGGATCCCTTACGGCCTTCAGGGTTCGTGTTTTCAGCAAACCACTGCTTGGCAACGTTGAGGTTGCCGCGACCGTTGTACACCGCACCTTCGCGATCGACACCGATGATGTTGCTAACACCGGCGTTCATGAGGATCTTCGAGATCGCAACACCGGCAGCACCGACGCCGGCGATGACGATGGTGAGGTCTTCCATCTTTTTGTTGACGATCTTGAGGGAATTCATAAGCGCAGCAAGCGTGACGACTGCGGTGCCGTGCTGATCATCGTGGAACACCGGAATGTCGAGAAGTTCCTTGAGGCGATCTTCGACCACGAAACACGCCGGAGCGGCAATGTCTTCAAGATTGATGCCACCAAATGAAGGAGCAATGTTCACAACGGTGCGGATGATTTCTTCCGGATCTTTCGTATCGAGACAGATCGGGAAACCATCGACGCCGGCGAACTCCTTGAACAGAAGCGCTTTGCCTTCCATGACGGGCATGGCGCCGTAAGGACCAATGTCGCCGAGACCAAGAACTGCGGTGCCGTCACTCACGATGGCAACGGTGTTCTTGCGAATGGTGAGTTCATGCGCGAGGTGCTGATCCTTTTCGATCGCGGTACAGACACGGGCAACACCCGGCGTGTACGCCATAGAAAGATCATCACGATCGTTAACAGCAATACGACTGACGACATCAATCTTGCCGCCGGCATGCAACGCGAACGTGCGGTCTTCCCACTCGAGAAGTTCGATATCGGAAAGGGCTCGAACAGCATCAAGCACTTGCTGTTGGTGCGCTTCGCTTGAGCAATTGACGACGACGTCTTCGTCGAGTGATTCCTTCTTGGCCTCGAATCCTTCGAGCGACCAAATGTTTCCGCCTACCGAACCAATGGCGGTAGCGAGATGGCCCAGTGCCCCGGGTTCATTCCCGAGTCGGACGCGAAGACGGATGCTAAATGCGGCGGTAGTTGAGTCAGCCATAGGGCCGAGACGCTACCCGTCAGGCCTATGCCGTCCCCAAGTCGAGGTTCCGGCCCCCAAAGTTGCCCGATTTCGAACCGTCAAGCGCCTTCGTAAGGGAACCCAAGTTCGGGAGCAGTCACCAGTGCCCGGAACGCAAGGCCTTCGGCTTCGGCCATGGCCTGGCAGGTGCCGCCGCGATCAACCACGACCAGCACCATGACCGGTTCGGCCCCAAGTTCACGAGCAACATGCACCGCTTCCATTGGCGAGGTGCCACGGGTGACGGTGTCGTCGGTGATCACGCATTTATCGCCCGGTTCAAGTGGCCCTGCGAGTCGACCAGCAACGCCGTGGTCCTTGGCCTCTTTACGAATGGTGAAGGACTTGAGGGAGCGGCCACGAGTCGCAGCGACAGCGGCGATGCCGTAGGCCACCGGGTCAGCGCCCACCGTGAGGCCTCCGATCGCAGTGACATCGTCGGGGATGAGGTCGAGCGCGAGGTCGGCCATAAGTAGCAATCCGTCAGGTCGACACGCGGTCTGCTTCGAATCGATGAACCATGAGCTTTTCTTGCCTGACTTCAGCGTGAAGTCACCGGTTCGAACTGAATAGCGAAGAAGGTGATCGATCAGTTGCTGCTTTGTCGCGTCACTCATGATGAGGAACCTACTGTTCCGCGGCCCGTGACGGGGGCAGTTTCGAAAGAGTCAGATGATGCGGACGATGCCATCGCCTTCGACGATGCGGCCGATCACGGTGGCTCGATGTCCAGCAGTACGAGCAACATCGAGCGCCTTGAAGGAATCCGATTCCGGCACCACGACGACCATTCCGACGCCCATGTTGAACACACGCGCCATTTCATCGTCGGCCACAGAACCCAAACGCTGGATTTCGTTGAAGATCGGCGGAACGTCCCAAGTGCCCCAGGTGACCTCGGCAGATGTTCCGTGCGGAAGCACACGATTGAGGTTGCCAGGAAGACCGCCGCCGGTGATGTGCGCGACACCGCGGACATCGACTGCCTTCTGTAACGCAGCGATTGCCGGCGAGAAGATCACTGAAGGAGCAAGTAGTTCATCGGCAAGCGAGTGATGCGCGCCTTCGTAGGCAGGACCATCGAGAGGGAGCTGCGCGCGCTCAAGAAGCACACGACGAGCCAATGAGAAACCGTTGGACCGGAGATTCTGTGAAGGAAGTCCGATGAGGACGTCGCCGGGCTTGATCGTTTCGCCAGTGATAAGAGCATCTCGATCGGCAATGCCCACCGCAAAGCCGACGAGATCAAACTCCCCCGCTTTCATTGCGCCGGGGTGTTCGGCCATCTCGCCGCCAACAAGTGCACAGCCGGCTTGGCGACAACCGTCAGCCACACCTTCAACAAGTTGGTCGATGTGGTCGGGGTCGAGCCGACCTACGGCGATGTAATCAAGAAAGAACAATGGCTCGGCACCCTGGCAGACGAGATCGTCGACACACATCGCAACAAGATCGACACCGATTGTGGTGAAGCGGCCCGTTGCTTGAGCAACGAGGGCTTTCGTGCCGACACCGTCGGTTGAAGAAACAAGTACGGGTTTCTTGTAGCGAGCCAGATCAAGGGCGAAGAGTCCACCGAAGCCGCCAATGTCGCCAATGACTTCGGGTCGGAACGTTGAGCGAACGTGCGACTTGATGCGATCCACTGCTTCTTCGCCGGCGTCGATGCTGACACCAGCACCCGCGTAGGTCTCGCCTTGGGTTACGTCGTCAGCCATCGATCTCTTCCGATGAGGTGAAGGTAAATGCGTCCTGTGCCGGAAGCGTGGGCGCAACGTCGAGCGCCTCGGCGAGACCCGCCGTGCTGGTTGAAGCTTCCGATGGAAGTTCAAGAATGTGCTTGCCGAGTTCGGCGGGAATCTCAACGGGATAGTTGCCGGTCAAACAGGCATCGCAGAATCCTGCGCCAACTGCACCCGTGGCCGAAACCAATCGATCGAGCGTGAGATAGGAAAGCGAATCGACATTGAGGTATTCGCGGATTTCGTCGACGCTCATATTTGCCGCGAGAAGTTCTCCGCGAGTGCCGGTATCCATGCCGTAGAAACATGGCCACTTATAGGGAGGTGACGACACGCGCATATGAATTTCGGCAGCGCCGGCTTCGCGCAGCATCGAGACCATGGCGCGAGTTGTGGTGCCACGAACGATGGAGTCATCCACTACGACGAGTCGTCGACCCGCAATGTTGTCGCGCAACGGATTCAATTTCATGCGGACACCGAGGGCGCGCATTTCCTGATTCGGGGCAATGAAGGTGCGGCCGATGTAGCGGTTCTTCACAAGGCCTTGACCGAAGGGGATCCCCGACTTGCGTGCGTACCCCTCGGCGGCGGGAATGCCCGATTCGGGGACACCCATCACCAAGTCCGCTTCAACTGGCGCTTGTTCGGCAAGTTGTTCGCCCATACGAACACGTGCTTGATGCACGCTTTGACCGTAGAGACGCGTGTCGGGACGAGCGAAGTAGACGAACTCAAACAAGCAGAGTTTCGGGTCGACCAGCGCCTGTTCAAAAACTCGAACGGCGCGGTAACCGGTGGCATCGATGACGATCATCTCGCCCGGTTCAAGTTCACGGACCAAATGCGCACCAACAACATCGAGTGCAGGGCTTTCCGATGCCAGCACCCAACCGTTATCGAGTTTGCCAAGACAAAGGGGACGGAACCCATTGGGGTCGCGCACACCGATGACATGACCTTCGTCCATCGCTACAACCGAGAACGCTCCCTTGAGGCGAGGAAGGATCGCCTGCATCGCGCGCTCAAGTGCTCGATGGTCGGAACTTTCGTCAGGGTTCTTCGCGAGTTCCGAGGCGAGGAGTTCCGCCATGACATCGCTGTCAGAACTAACCGTGCCTGGAAGCATTCCGAGTTCATCGGCAAGTTCGGCGGTGTTTACGAGATTGCCGTTGTGCGCGATTGCGACGGTGTGCGCACCAACATTGCGATACACCGGCTGCGCGTTGTGCCACACGCTTGAACCGGTCGTGGAATAGCGGGTGTGTCCGATTGCGAGATGACCAGTGAGCGCAGCAAGTGTTCGATCATCGAACGCGTTCGACACAAGGCCGGTGTCTTTGACAACGGTGACAGTGGAACCGTCGCTGACGGCCATGCCCGCAGCTTCCTGACCACGATGCTGCAACGCATACAAACCTAAATACGTGAGGTGTGACACCGCTTGTTCAGGTGCATACACACCGAAGACGCCACATGCTTCTTTCGGTGTGTCGTCATCAGGGTTCACGCAATCGGTTTCCATATGTCAGTCCTGCGCCGTTCCGGCACCAAGAGCAGAAGGAATGTGATTGGTCCAGGCATCGACAACTTCGGAAAGCGGAAGATCAACAAGGCCCTTCACACTGAAACGATCGCCACCGGCAACACCGATCCGAGAAATAGGAACGCCGGATTGTTCACAGATGTTTTCGACAATGCCCATCGATTCAGGATCGACGCACACCACAACACGCGATGGACCTTCAGCAAAAAGTTCAGCGGCATTCGCAACGCGAGCAACAGAGACACCGATGCCTGACTTCGCTGCCATCTCGGCAAGTGCAACACCGAGGCCACCACCGGAAACATCGTGAATGCCCGCAACGACATCGCCGATCACAAGTTGGCGAACAACGTCGGCAACCTTCAGATGATGCGCGGGATCGAGAGCGGGAAGAGTTCCGCCGCGATGGCCACGAGCGCGCGCCCAACGAGATCCAGAAACTTCGGGCTGGGTGACACCGATGAGCATGAGACGGCCTTGCTCAATCAAGCCAACACCCGGCGGACGACGATCGAGTGAATCGATCACGCCGAGCATGCCTACAACCGGAGTTGGGTCGATGTCGGTGCCCTGGGATTCGTTATAAAGACTGACGTTTCCGCCGATCACTGGTGTATCGAAGGCCACGCAGGCCTCGGACATTCCGTCGATTGCTTCGGACAACTGCCACATCACTTCGGGATGTTCAGGGTTACCAAAGTTCAAACAATTCACGACCGCAAGCGGGCGAGCGCCAAC